>JALEIQ010000110.1 GCA_022769795.1 Clostridiales bacterium | reverse complement strand
AACCCTTCTGAAACCATCAGCGCCGAAACCACCCAGCGGGTGCGGGAGGCGGCCAAACGCCTGAACTATGTGCCCAATCTTAACGCGCGTAGCCTGTCCAGCCGCCGCTCTAACTTGATTGGCGTGGTGATTCCTCAAACGGAACCGGGCAAGGAATTTATGTTTTCCAATCCGTTTTATGGCGAGCTTCTCAGCGCCATCGAGTATACCGCCCGCAGCAACGGGTATCATCTGCTGCTTTCCGGCACCAAGGAGGATCAGAGCTATCTGAATGTGGCACGAAACCGCGGGCTGGACGGCATTATCATCGTTGGGGCGTATCCTGGTAAGAACCTGGAGGAATTGCGGGGGATGGACGTGCCCATCGTACTGGTGGATAGCTATGTAAAGGATGAGGCCTTCCACACCGTGGGCAACGAGGACCGCCAGGGCGCGCGCATGGCCACGGAATACCTGCTGGCAAAGGGGCATCGCAGCATCGCGTTTGTGAGCGGCTCCATACGTGAGCATGGCGTAAATAGCAAGCGCTATCAGGGATATTGCGACGCGCTGCTGGCGGCGGGCATAGAACCCTGTAGCCAGGCCCTGTACTCGGATACCGTTTCCTTTGAATACGGCGTGGAGGCTGCCAACGAGTTCGTGCGCCGGGGCAAAAGGCAAACCGCCGCGTTTGTTACGGCGGACGTGCTGGCCATGGGAATGGTGAAGGGGCTGATGCAGCGCGGTATGCGCATTCCGCAGGACTTGTCCATCGTGGGGTTCGACGACGTTTATCTGGCGCAGATGTGCTATCCGTCGCTTACGACGGTGCGCCAGAATATCTCGCGCAAGGGCAGCGAGGCAGTGCGCATGGTGATTGAGGCAGCGGACGGTAACGCGCAAAAAATGGAATGCATTTTGCCGCTTGAGCTGGTTGAGCGCGAATCCGTTATGGAATGGAGGGGAGAGGCATGCTGAAGCATTTGCCGGAGGGCCTTGTGCCCTTCGAGGATTGCGGGTTTGCGCGCCATCCCTACGCGCCCCTGGCGGGCGAGGAGGTCGTTGTGGATTGCCGTGTTGATCAAGAGGACGGGGAACCCTCGCTGCTGCTGAGCGTGGACGGCGCACCGGAGCGGCCCGTTGCGGGCGGATGGCTTGATAGCAGGCACATGCGGTTTGCGTTAGGCGCGTTTGCGGTGGGCGCGCGCGTGCGCTACCGCTTCCTTATGTCGGGTGAGGCAAGCCGCGCTTTTGCCTTTTCTCCGGAGGAGGAGCGTGTTCTCTCCAGGCCAAGGGCCATTTTGCGGGATGGCCGCGCTCTGCACGCGGTGTTTGAAGGCTTTGCCGTCACCTTTACGCGGCAGGATGGCGCCTTGAGGATTCAAACCCATACGGACAGCGTTTCCGGCACGCGGTGCGATCACGCGCAGTGGCGGCTTTCGGATGATTTTTTGCTTCGGTTGAGCAACTCGTTTCCTTTTTGTGAACTGAAACGTTTAAGTTCCCCGGCGGCGCGGATAGAAAGCTATACTGTCCGCCTGCGCGGGGACGGGCGCATCGTCCAGCTTGGCTTGAACGGCTCTTTAAACGCGCGCTATATCTGGGGAACGGGCGAGCGGTTTGACGAGGTCAATCAGCGGGGGCATGGAAGCAATGGCCGGGTTGTTGAAAAATTTACCCGGCAGGGCGAACAAACCTATTTGCCCATTCCCTTTTTCATGACGGAAAACGGCCTGGGGTGGTTCCGCGACAGCTCGATCCCAGCGGAAATGCGTTTCGACGGCGGCTTTTCCATAACGCAGCGTACTCAGGGAACCACGCTTGCGTGCGATACGCTGTTCTTTGGAAAGCCGGATGCGGTGCTAAGCCGCTTTATCCGCCAGACGGGCGAGCCCGTGCTGCCGCCCGAATGGGCCTTTGGCGTGTGGATGAGCGCAAACGGCTGGAGCAATGATCGCGAGGTGGAGGCGCAGCTAAGCGCCATGAAGGCGCATGGCTATCTCGCCAGCGTGATGGTGCTGGAGGCATGGAGCGACGAGGAGACCTTTTACCGCTGGAACGGCTGCTGGCCGGATCCCGCCGCCACGGTGCGGCGCATCCGGGAAAGCGGGCTGCATTTGGTGCTCTGGCAGATTCCGATTCTCAAGCATGAGTGGAACGGCGAGCCCTGCCAGGCGCTTAGGGACGATATCGCCGAGGCGATT
>JALEIQ010000095.1 GCA_022769795.1 Clostridiales bacterium | reverse complement strand
TTGTGGCCTCCACCGGCGTGGTGGGGCAGCCCATGAGCATTGAGCCGTTCGCCTCCGGCATGGGCCGCCTGGCGGATTCGCTGGAGGCCACGCCCACCGGCGGCAGGCGCGCCGCCGAGGCCATCATGACCACAGATACCGTGCCCAAGGAGGCGGCCGTGCGCTTCCCCCTGGGCGGCAAGCTGTGCAAGCTGGGCGGCATGGCCAAGGGCAGCGGCATGATCGCCCCCAACATGGCCACCATGCTGTGCTTCCTCACAACGGACGCGGCCATCTCCCCCGTGGCGCTCAGGCGGGCGCTTTCCACCGTTGTGGGCGACACCTTCAACATGCTCAGCGTGGATGGCGACGCCTCCACCAACGATATGGCGTGCATCCTCGCCAACGGCATGGCGGGCAACCCCGTGATTGAAACCTGCATGGGCGCGGAGTACGAGGCCTTCGTGGCCGCGCTGTACCAGGTGGCGGCCAGCCTGTGCGCGCAGCTTGCGCGCGACGGCGAGGGCGCTACCAAGCTGATGGTATGCGATGTGACCGGCGCGCGCACCGGCGCCGCCGCCAGGGCCGTGGCCAAAACGGTTGTGAAAAGCACGCTGCTCAAGGCCGCCATCTTTGGCGCGGACGCGAACTGGGGCCGCGTGCTCAACGCCATCGGCAACGCAGGCGTGGAGCTGGATATGAGCAAGGTGGACGTGAACTTCCGCTCCAAACGGGGCATCATCGCCGTATGCCGGGGCGGCATGGGCGTGGCCTTCAGCGAGGAAAACGCGCGCGACATTCTCCTGGACGATGAAATCACCATCCAGGTATCCCTCAACAGCGGCTCCGAAACCGCCAGGGCCTGGGGTTGCGACCTGAGCTACGACTATGTAAAGATCAACGGCGATTACCGCACCTGATCCCCATTCGCATTCAAGGAGGCGCATTTTTTCCATGACCAAGCCAATGAAGCATCTTTTGGCCCTGGGCGACCTGGACTCCCAGCAGATTTTGGACCTTCTCAACCTGGCCGACCGCCTCAAGGACGAGCGCAGGCGCGGCGTGCCCCATCCCATCCTCAAGGGCAAAACCCTGGGCATGATTTTCCAAAAATCCTCCACGCGCACGCGCGTAAGCTTTGAGGTGGGCATGAGCCAGCTTGGCGGCAGCGCGCTGTTCTTGTCCAGCCGCGATTTGCAGATTGGCCGCGGCGAGCCCATCAAGGATACCGCCCGCGTGCTCAGCCGCTATCTGGACGGCATCATGATCCGCACGTTTGAGCAGCGCGAGGTGGAGGAGCTGGCGCAATACGGCTCCATCCCTATTATCAACGGTCTTACGGACTACGCGCACCCCTGCCAGGTTCTGGCCGACCTAATGACCATACGCGAGCACAGGGGCGGGCTTGAGGGCCTGAAGCTATGCTTCATCGGCGATGGCAACAACATGGCCAACTCGCTCATCGCGGGCTGCGTGAAGGTGGGCATGGCCGTGCGCATCGCCTGCCCCGCCAGCCATCAGCCGGACGCGGCCCTCATGGCCTGGGCCCGCGCCAACGGCGATTTTGACTGCCAGCCCGACGTGCTCGCCATGGCCTCCGGCGCGGATGTGATCTATACCGACGTATGGGCCTCCATGGGCCAGGAGGCCGAGGCCGAGGCCCGTAAGCAGATCTTCCGCGGCTATCAGGTGAACGATCAGGTCATGGCCGCCGCCGCCCCCAACGCCATGGTTTTGCATTGCCTGCCCGCCCACCGCGGCGAGGAAATCACCGACGAGGTTCTGGAGGCCCACGCGGACGAAATCTTCGACGAGGCCGAAAACCGCCTACACGCCCAAAAGGCCGTATTGGCGACGCTGCTTGGGGAGTAACGCCAGGCCAGGGGCTCCGCCCCTGGACCCCGGCAGGGGACAAGTCCCCTGCACCCCATGACTTGCCCGCGCTTTGCGCGGGCAAGGGGCCGCATCATAAGGGATTGCAACAAACAAGCTCGCTCCCAGTTCAAGCTGAGAGCGAGCCTTTTTTGCGGTTCTTCACAATCCAGAACCCTTGCCCGCGCAAAGCGCGGGCAAAAACGGGATTCCTAAGGGCGAAGCCCTTAGGCGGTGGGTGTGGGAGGCGGAGCCTCCCACGCGCACGCCCCCCGTTACATAATCTTGACCCGTTTCATGAGCGGAATGAGCACCGCGCCGACGACCACGCCGCTAAGGCCCTGCACAAGGTTGGGCACGACCGCGCCCGCGGCGGCGGCCAGCCCGTAGCCCAGGATCAGCCATTCCGTAACGAAGTATCCCGCCACCATAACCAGCTCCGCCGCGGCCAGCATAAGCACCGTGAGCCAGTAGGGCTTTTTTCCGCGCACGGCGCATACCGCCGCCGCGGCCACAAGCCCCTTGATAACGAACGTGGGCAGGATGTACAGCGTGTAGCCGCCAAGCAAATCCGCCAGCATGCTGCCAACCGCCGCCGCGGGCACGCTTGCCCACCCCAGCAGCGCCGCGCCCAGCAGGATAAACCCGTCGCCCAAATGGATGTATCCCTGCGTAATGGACACAGGCAGCTTAAAAAAGTAGGTCGCCACAAAAATCAGGGCGGCCAGCATGCCGCCGTAGGCGAGCACGGCCACCCTTGAAGTGCGGTTACGGCTCATTGAAAACGCCTTCCTTTTTATATTGCGCCTCCAGCACGGCCAAATGCCCGTCCTCCTCGGAGGCGATCATCAAAAGCGCCTCGCGCGCGGACGGGTTTTGGGCCATTGCGGCAAACTCGCGGTATTTTTGGGCCGATATGGCCTCGCAGCGCATGGCGAAGCGCAGCATGCGCTCCATGCTTTCCAGCAGGCCCTGGCGCGCCGCGCCCATCAGCCCGCCTTCAAACAGCACGTTTTGCGCGGCGGCGGCCAGCGCCATGCGCCGCTCGGGCGCGACGTCCTCCTCGCCGCAAAGCGCGCGAAACTGGCGCAGGTGCTCCCGCTCGTCGCGGCGCATCTGGTCAAGGCCCTCATACAGCGGCTCGTCCCTGCGGCCAAGCTGCTCCATCAGGCTCAGGGCGCGGGTGTAGAGCTGCACGGCGGAAGCCTCCATCTCGCACGTCATCACAAGCGCCTCTTGAACGGTTGAAACCTGCACGCGTTTCACGTCCCTTCTTTTGCGGTTTGGGGCCGGGGCTTACTTGTTCGCCAGGTAAGCGTTCAGCTTTTCAATCAGCGCGTCCGGGTCGGAGCCGTGGGCGGCGCAGGCGTCCTCGATGGGCTCGGCGGTGGCGTGGGGGCAGCCCAGGCAATGCATGCCGAACTCCATAAAGATGCGCGCGGTGCCGCGATCCAGGGTGAGCACCTCGCCGATGGACATTTTCTTATTCACAGTCATGTTGATAAGCCTCCTCCTTTGGTTTTGCCCGCTTCGGGCACGAGCTTATCTTACATCGGCCCAGGGGGCTTGTCAATGCTTCGCGCCGCCCTTCAGCCCCCGCGCCGCGCCCGCCAGGGCCCATATAAACCTGGCGAAGGCCTCCGGGCTCATGCGGTTTTCATCCTTCAGCCAATGGTTGGCCGCCACAAGAAAGATCAGGCGCATATACGGCGCCAGCCCCTCGGGATAGCCGCCGGAAAGGATGTTCGCCAAATAATCCCCCTCGGCGGACGTAAAACGCCCCTCCATGCATATTTTCAGGGATTTTTCGTTCAGCGCCAGGGCCACGCCGCTGTTTTGATTCATATAGGCAAAGGCCCTTACCATATTGACAAAATCCTTGTCCGCCTCGACGTAGATGGTGCGGCTGGTTGCCTCCAGCTCGCTCCTTTCCAGGTCGTCCAGCACGTCGTGGGGTATTTTGTAGTACTTATAAAAGGTTGTGCGGTTTATGCCCGCGCGCCTGCATAGCTCCGTTACGGTGATTTTCTCCATGTCCGTTTCGCCAAGCATTTCCACCAAGGCGTGAAACAGGAGCTGGCGCGTGAGCCGGGGGCGTTGATTCTCCGCCATACGTTCCTCCCTGAATTGATCGTTCAAGCACAGTATACCATAACAAACTGCTCGATAAAGTCAACAGAATGATATAAAACTGTTGATTTTAAAACAAAAGCGACGAACGATGCGGATTGTCGCCTAGGCGTTTTTTTCCTATAATGATTGTATTTCGTGAAAAAGCAAACAATGTTCACGAAAGGAAAGGAAGGATCTCTCATGAAACAACAGATGCGTACCTGGCTGAGCGTGCTTTTGTGCGTTATGCTGGCCTTCTGCCAGCTTGGCCTTGCGCTGGCGCAGACCGCCGACGGCGTGTATGAAGGCTCCGCCCAGGGCATGAACGGCCCGGTAAAGGTGTCCGTAACCGTATCCGGCGGCGCGATTACCGAGGTGAAGGTGGTTTCCCACTCCGAAACCGACGGCATCAGCGACCCCGCTATCGAGCAGGTTCCCGCGGCCATCGTGGCTGCCAACTCCACCGAGGTTGACGCGGCCTCCGGCGCGACCGTCACCTCCACCGCCATCAAGGCTGCCGTGGACGCGGCCCTCTCCGGCGAAGCGCCCGAGGAAGCCGTCGAGGTAACCGTGCCCTTTGAGCACACCGACGTAATCGTGGTGGGCGCGGGCTTCGCTGGCCTGAGCGCCGCTGTGCGCGCCGCCGAGCTTGGGGCCAACGTGCTGCTGGTTGAGCAGTCCTCCGCGATGGGCGGCTGCGCGCGCCTGTCCGGCGGCTCGCTGGTGGGCGTGAACACCCTTCAGGAGAAGGAGCAGGGCATTGAGGACTCCCCCGAGCTGCTCATGCAGGACTTTGACCGCCTGGGCGGCGTGGGCAACCACAACGAGGCGCTGGCCAAGACCTTTGCCGAAAACTGCGGCGCGGCTGTGGACTGGCTGGATACCTATGTGGGCGTTGACTTTGGCGAGCGCACCCCCACTACGGGCGGCTACATCGCCCTTAACGTGCCGCGCGTGCACTATGCCGTGCCCGAGAACGGGGACGTATCCAAGTCCTCCGGCAAGGGTGGCAGCGGCTATGTGAAGGCCCTTATCGCCAAGCTGCAGGAAGGCGTTGAGGCCGGTAACGTGTGCGTGATGCTGGATACCCGCGTAACCGATGTGCTCTTTGACGGCAGTGAGGTTACCGGCGTAAAGGCTACCAACGCCTTTGGCGAGCGCACCTATGAGGCTCCCTCCGTTATCCTGGCCACGGGCGGCTACGGCGGCAGCGAGGAATGGCTGAAGGAGTATAACTTCACCAACGTGATGACCACCTGCCCCGATACTGCCACCGGCGACGGCTATAACTTCGCGCGCGCGCTGGGCGCGGGCTTCAGCGGCATGGATTGGGTTTCCGCGTATGCGGGCGGCGTTTACACCGGCTCCTTCCACAAAACGCTGAGCGCCAACCTCTACACCAACAAGCAGCCCATCTGGGTAACGCTGGAGGGCAACCGCTTCGTAAACGAGCCCGTTGCCAACTCCACCGAGCAGTCCGACGGCTGGCATGCCGCTACGGACAATATCGTGTACGTGCTGTTTAACCAGGCCATGCTCGCCAACCCCGCCGATATGCTCTACGGCGTGGAGGATTTGCAGGCCGCCTGGGACGAGCAGCTTGCCCAGGGCGAGAACGTGTTTGAAGCCGCCACCATCGCCGAGCTGGCCCAGAAGGCCGGTATTGACGAGGCTGGCCTTGCCGCCACGGTGGAGGCGTACAACGCCGCCTGCGCCGGTACCGCGCAGGACGCTTTCGGCCGCACCGAGAACATGATCGCCCTTGAGGAGGGCCCGTTCTACGCCGTAAAGACCATCCCCTACGTAATGATGACCTCCGGCGGCCCCACCATGAACGAGAAGGCCGAAATCACCCGCGAGGACGGCTCCGTGATTACGGGCCTGTACCAGTGCGGCGAGATGGTGGGCAGCTCCAACATCGCCGGTCATTCGTCCGTGGGCGGCATGGCGCACGGCAACTGCGTAACCTGGGGCAGGATCGCGGCGGAGAACGCCGTGGAGCGCGCCAACGCGAAGCAGTAACCGAGTTGTAACCTAAAAAGGCGGCGCGCCGGGTTCCTTTGATGGGAATCCCGACGCGCCGCTTTTGCGCATATTCATAAAGGAGCCACCGCTCCAAGAGGCGCCGCCCGCCCAAAGCGGGCCGCCTCCCACCCAAGTAACTTAGTAGCAACCGCCGCCAAGCGAGCCGGAGGGCCTTCTGACCCGCAACCTCAATCGTCGCAGAGGGCACTGGCCGTGCCCTCTGCTCGTTTCGGTTGACTCCTTCGGTTCGCTTTGCGCTTCGCGCAAGGCCCCACAGGGCCTCGGGTCGCGCGTCCCAAATTTTCAATTTGGGCCGTGCGATTCCGGCCTTTGGCCGGAACAGCATGACAACGTTCCGTTGTCGTGCTGCCCTTGCGCATTACCTCCGTCCCCTCCGGCGGTCTTATGCGCAGCCCCAAACACCCGCACCCAACCTCCGCGCGCCATAGGCGCGCGGTCCGGGGGTCCAGGGGGTCACCCCCTGGTTAGAAGGCGTTGGTTGTGGTGAGGAGGTACCAGAGATAGTAGACTGCGGAGAAGACGTGCCATAGAAAGAGGGCGGTCACGGCGGCATAGCCTAGTTTGCGCTTGAGGGTGAGGGAGCCGGTCTGTATATCGCTTTGGACGCAGCGTAGACATACGCCCGTCATGATGACCCAAAGAAAGAAGGAGCTGCTGTTGGCCGCCCAGGTAAAGTTGCCGTGGCCCGCGCGCATGCCGGTTTCGCGGAAGGCCATGGCCTCCAGCACGCTAAATAGCGTCATCAGTAGAGCCAGCACAAGTAGCCGGTTCTTGAAAAGGCCCTTGCGCCAGCAGGCGATCACCGCAGCCAGCGGGCAGGCGGACATCATCAGCGTGTTGCGCACGGCCACCCACGCGCTTTCCGCCGTAATGCCAATATCCACGCCGCTGGTAAACTCCACCACAACGCCCGTGTAATAGAGGTAGCTTAAAAGGAAATAGCCCACTGACGGCACAAACGCCAGCACAATCTGCCCAAAATAGCGCCACTCCGCCGGGCGGCGAATCAGCTCCGCCAGAAACATGACAAACGCGGCAGGCAGAAGCGCCTGCATAAAGGTTGGCTTGCACGCCACGCTGCCCATGCACAGCACCGCCAGCACCACGATATCCCGCCAAGGCAGAACGATGTCCCGTTCGCCCCGCTCCGCCCGGCGCTCAAAGGCGTACCAGCAGTGCGCAAGCCAGGGCATCACCATCAGCATGGCAGCGGTCACAATCTGCTGGGTGGGGTTGTGCCATACCGTGGGCGAGCCCACGCCGCGGTACACCGCGTCCGTTACGGAGGGAATGAGCACGCCGGTCACAATCATCAAAAACAGGCTCAGGCCCAGCACAACCCGGCGGTCGGCCTTTTCCCCGGCCATTGCGCCCACCAGCGCGTAGGCAAGGCAAAAGGAAAGCCCCTTGCACAGCGCGCACACGCCCGCCGCCGCAAGGCCCAGGGGCATGCCAAGCTGGTAAAGCGCGCTCACAATCAGGTGCCACATGGGATAGGACAGGCGGCAGGTGATGGAGTGTAGGTCGGTAAAATCAAACTCGCTGGCAATGGTGGCATGGATAAACAGGTCGGCGTTTTCGTAGCCGAATTCCCGCAGGTAGATTACCATGGAGCCCGCCATCACCAGCAGGCAGGCGATCAGCACGTCAAAGGCGCGCCGCCTGCGCTGGCCGCGCCAGAACTCTATCGGGTCATAATTCATGCATTCGTACTCCTTACTTGGGACATAGGCCCCGCAGTAGTGTATCAAAAAGGGCAGGGGGTGTCAACAAAGGCAGGCCCCGGCCCCGCGCTTGACAGCATGCCAAAAACCGGTATAATAAGGCCCCGGCGGGAGGCTTTTCCCCCTCCGCGCTTCCAACGCTCCGCCGTTTACCAAGGCTCCCGCCGCCCGGCAGGAGCCCCAGACCGTCGATAAACCCCTTGGGAGGTGTCGGAGGGCCGCAGACCCGCAACCTCAATCGGCGTCACGGGCACTACCGTGCCCATGACTCGTTTCGGTTGACTCCTTCGGTTCGCTTTGGGCTTCGCCCAAGGCCCCGCAGGGCCTCGGGTCGCACATCCCAAATTTTCAATTTGGGACGTGCGATTCCGGCCTTTGGCCGG
>JALEIQ010000085.1 GCA_022769795.1 Clostridiales bacterium | reverse complement strand
AGCAGCGTGACAAACTCCTTTTTGCGCACGTAAAGATTAATGTCGCTCAGAACGCGGGTTCCGTCAAATTCCTTGGAAATGTCCCGAAGGTCGATGAGGTGCTCCTGGTCAAGCATGGCGGCCATCTCCTTGATGTTCGTTAAAAACTTGGCGGGGTGGATACCCAAAGCACGGCTGCGGGCTTGGCCCCAGGGTTTTCGATATAGTGCGTGGTGGAGGGGCGGAGGCAGAAACTTCCGCCCTTTTTAACGGTGTGGCTGCGCTTGCCTGCCACCAGGGTAATTTGACCGCGCAGCACATAGCCGAATTCCTCGCTCTCAAGCGGGGGCAGCACGTGGCTTTTTCCGCCGGGCTGCAATTCCAGCAGGATGGGCTCCATGCTGTTTTTTTGCGCGTCGGGTACCAGCCAGGTGATTTTTCGGCCCTCCTCCTCATCCTCTTTTTCAAACATATCCTGAGGGGAAAAAACGATCTTTTCGGCGCTGTCGTCGCTGAAGAAGCTTTTCAGCGTTACGCCCAGGCACTCCAGCATGTCCATAAGGGTTGCGATGGAGGGAGAGGCTAAATCGCGCTCCACCTGGGAGATAAAGCCCTTGCTGAGTTCGCAACGGTCGGCAAGCTCCTCCTGCGTAAGGCCGCGCTGGATACGCAGCTCGCGCAGTTTTGCACCAATTTCCAAAGCGAAGCCTCCTTTGGATTTCACACCGATGAAACAAATGAGGATACATAACTTTGAGTTTAGAAATAGTAAACTTCAAAGCAGATGTTATTAAACCACAAACGGCTGTGGCTGTCAATATCATTTTTGACAATTTCAGAGGAATTTTTTAAGACGTTTTCTCCTGATTCCGGCGGAGGCTGGGGCCTGAAGGGGTAAAAAAGGGGCAGCCCCTTCAGGCTGCCCCGGAAACGGTTTGCGCGGTTCAGATTTCTCCGCCCTCAGCAGGAGCGGCAAGCTTGATGGAAACGGAAGCTCTTACCGGCTCCTCGACGCTGTCGTCCTTCACCAGAACCGTGAGCTTGAGCGGGGAAACGTCGGTTTGTTCAAGAACGCGCGTATGCACAGCCTCCTGCGTCCACGTTGCGCCGTTATCCCAACTGTACTGGTAGTTGCCGGTGCCGTCGATGGCAATGGCGCTAAGGGTAATGGTATCGCCAACGGCGTAGGTTTCCTTCTTTTCCGAGAGAGTGAGCGTCACGCTCACGGGGATCACATCCGGCGTAGCAGGCGCGGGGTCTTGGGAAGGAGAAGTTTCAGGCGTATCGTCCATCTGCTGGCCTGCGATACCGTTCGCATCATCAGACGCGGGGATGTCGGCGCCGCTGTCCGCATTGGAGTTGGAAGCGTCGCTGGGAGAAGTGGAGGAAGCATCGGGAACGATGTCCGTGGACTGCCCCGCGTCAACGGTTGCGGGAGTATCAGGATTGCTGGGCACAGGATTGGACTGCGTGGTAGCGGGAGCGTTGACTTCGAAGGATACCTGAGCGCTCGCGCTGCCTGTTTGAGGCGTGGAACCATACTGATAATTCACGGTAACGGTGGCGCTGTAGGTATTGGCCGCCAAACCGGTGGCGGGAGTAATCGTCCAGCTTGTATCCGTAGCGCCCGCAGCTATCGTGGTGCTCCCGTTGGTATTTACGGAGAAGTTGGCGGTATCGCTTACGGTGACTCCTGTGATTACGGCCTCAAGCGTGCCGCTGTTGGTGATGCTTAACGACATGGCGGCGGGAGTGTTTCCCTCTGTCATGCTGCCGTTGACATTACCAATGCTGAGAGAAGCCATTTCAGTGCTTGGAGCCGGAGCAGGGGCCGGGGGAACGGGGGTCGTGGCGGTCACTTCCAGCTTAACGGTTGTGGCAACGTTCTTGCCACCGTCGTAGGTCACAGTCACATTCGCGTTGTACGTACCAGCGGAGAGCCCTTCCTTAGGCGTTACATTCCAGGAGGTATCGGTTACGCCCGCGTCGATGTGAGAGCTGCCGTTGTCGTTTATGGCAAAGTTATCGTTGTCCACAGCCACGCTTGTGATGGTGGCCGTAGTGCCGCCGTTGTTCTCAATAGACAGGCTCTTTGCCGCAACAGAGGTTCCCGCTTCCACGGCGCCAAAGTCCACCGGCGAAGCAATAACGAGGTTGGCAGGCGTACTGGCCGCGTCCGTTACGGTAAAGCTTACGTCCGCCTGGGCGGTCGCGCCGCCATCATAGGTGAGCACAAGCGTTGCGGAATAGGTTCCCGCGGGCAACCCGACCTTGGGCTGTACGGTGTAAGAAGCGGTATCCGACGCAGCCGGCTGGATGGCGGCGGCAGCCTGCGCAAGCGTGAAACTGTCACTGCCGTTGCCGGTAAACGCAGCTCCGGTAACGTTTGCGGCCGCGTTGCCGCTGTTGGTAACGGTAAAGGCCTTGGCGGCAGGCTGGGTATAGCCTACAACTGCCGTATCAAATACCAGATTGCCAATTTCTAGCTTGGGCGCGGGAGCAGGCGCCGCAGCGTCAATGGTCAGACTCGTGTTGAAGGGGGCGGAGCTTCCGGCCGCATTCTTCGCCACGAAGGTAAGCTGGATATTCTCAGCCATAGTGGGGGTGCCGGAGAGAAGGCCGGTGGCGGCGTCAAAGTTGATGCCAGCGGTCTTAAGCGCATCCGCGCCGGTGGTGATTTCCCAGGTGATGGTGCCGCCGCCGGTAGCGGAAAGCACGTTGTTATATGCCTCGCCAACCTTCGCGTTGCCCAGGGCAACCGTGGAAATGACGGGCGCGGTGGGCTTGGCGGCCACAGTGCCAGTGGGGGAGGAAGTCTTTTCGCCGCTGTAGGAGCCGGTGCCGGTTACGGTAACGGTAAGCTTCTTGCCCACGTCATCCGCAGCAACGGTATAGCTGGCGCTCGTAGCGCCGGAAATCGCCGCGCCGTCGCGCTTCCACTGATAGGTTACGGTCGCCTGCGCGGGACTGGGGGTCGCGGCCAGCACGTCGCCCACGGTGGGCGCAGCGCCTGCGGTGGGATTGGTCTTGTTGGCAATGGTCACGTCGGCAATAGCGCTCGCAGCCGATACGGCGGCGGTAAGACCGCTGGTGGCGCTGCCACTGAACGCACCGGTGCCGCTTACAATCAGCTCAATCTGTTTGCCAACATCAGCGGCGGTTACGGTGTAGGTTGCGGCGTTGCTTACCTGATAGCCGCCAACCTTCCAGGCGTAGGCCACCTTCGCGTCAGCCGGGGTGAGCACGGCGGAGAGGGTATTGCCCACAACGGGCGCGGTGGTATTCAGCTTTACGCCGGTAACTAGCGTGTTGCTTACAACCTTATTGGTAGCCGCGCTGGTGGCGCTGCCCCTGAAGTTGCCGTTGCCGGTTACGCGGAGCTGGATGACCTTGCCCACGTCGCTGGAATCCACGGTATAGGTGGAGCTGGAGCCCTTCACCGTGCCGCCGACAATCCATTCATAGCCAACGGTAGCGTTGGAGGGGGTCATGGCCTGCACGCTAAGCACGCTGCCAACGATGGGGGCGTAGTTGTTGATGGTTACATTGGTAACTTCGTTTACATACTTGTAGTCCAGGAATTCGTTCATCATCCAGCCGACGCGGCTGCCAACGCGGATGCGATCCCAGTCGCGGCCCTTTTCAAGCACAGCGACGGTGGTTCCCACGTCGTACACGCCAATCTTGCTGTACCCCTTGCCGGGGCCGGTGCGCAGGCGCACGCCATAGCCGTTCCGGCTCCAAATGGTGGCATAGCATACCACATCGTTGCCGCCGCTGCCGCTGCCGCCGGTAAAGTTGAGGAACTCGCTCATCATATAGCCAACCGTACCGTTTACGCTGATGCGGCACCAATACGTGCCGCGCTCAAGCACGGTTACGGGCGTGCCCACCGCGTAGGTGCGGATCACGCGGTAGCTGGTGCTGGGGCCTTTGCGCAGGCGCACGCCGTAGCCATTGCGGCTGGTTACGTAGGCGGTGGAGCCATCCGGCGTGAAGGACGGCACGCTGCCGCCCACAACCAGATAATCGCCATGCATATAGCCTGTGCGTCCGTCAGGCGTTTTAACATGATACCAGCTTCCGCTGGTGCCAAGCACCTCCACCTGGGTGCCGGTGTAATAGCTGGTAATGGTGGAGGCGTTGAAATTGGGAGCGGAGCGCAGGCGAAGCCATCCGCCCGTCACGCTGGCATATCGCGTGGCGGCCATGGAGGACGCGGGGACGAGGCTTAGCAGCAAAACCGCTACCAGCAAGGTAGACAAAAAGCGTTTCATCGTACATATCCCTCCAAATTCACATTTGCCCGGGGCTGTTACGTTGATAAGACGTTTTAAGGGGGCAAAATCTTCCCACTTCAGGAATTTCATTGTACAATGTTTTGAAGTTGTTGTAAATAGCGATATATGGTGTTTTTGGCTGCGGCGGACGCACAAAAGCCGCCCTAAAAAACGCGTTGTTACAAATGTTTCGCAAGAAATGCGAAAACGGCATAACCCATAGGCCATACCGTTTTTTTGGCTGGAAGCAGGTATCGTTACGCCTTTTGCGTAAAGCTGGTGTGGCAGCGGCTGCATGTAACGGTTACCACGCCCGTTCCCCGTGGCACGCGCAGCCATGCGCGGCAGCCCGGGCAGCGAAAATACTTGTATTTTTTGCGGTTTTGGAAGCGCACCTTGGCCTGGCGGCGCTCGGTACGGCGCTTTTCCGTATAAGCCATGTAGCGGCGGTTTTCAGCGCTGCGCTTTTCATTGTTGCGTGAGAACATGCGGAAAACGCAAAACACATAGGCCGCAAAGCCAACCAACGAAAGCAGCATGCCCAAAAGCGCCCAGATGGCCGAACCCTGGATAGCGCTCAAAATGGTACCCAGCAGATAGGCGATCAAACCGCCCCATAAAAGCGCCATGGAGAGCTGATCCGCGCCATGGCGGCCAGCCATAAAGGTACGAAACGACTGCTTGATCTTTTCCCAAAAGGACATGGTAAAACCTCTTTTCCAAATCAAAGCGTTCAACAGTAATAGTAGCCGCGGCCGCCAAAGCCGCAGCAGCAGTTGCACAGCAGGTTTGCTAGGCAAAGGGTAAGGCAGGGATTGGCGCACAGATAGGATGTGAAGCCGCCTTGCGTGCCGCGCTGGCCATAAGCGCGGCTGCCAGCGTTAAGCTGCGCCAGCAGCTCGCGGAAGGCGGGCTCGTCCGGAGCCATGTTCACGGCGGTGCGCGCGTCGTTCAGCGCTGCGATGCGGTTGCCCAGGCCCATATTCGCTCGCGCGCTCCAGTAATACCACGCGGCCTTGCGGTTGGCTACGCCCTTTAGAATGGTAAGCGCGTCCACATAGCGATTCGCCAGCACGGCCTGCGCCGCGGGGCGCAGTTGGGGATCGTTTTCGGTATACGGGCTGGACTGATAATTCCGGCGCTGGCCGCCGCCAAATAAATCCTCAAAATCAAAACCAAAGCCGCCAAAGTCAAAACCGCCCTGACCGTTGCCGCCGTAGGAGCCGTATCCGCCTCCGTTGCCGCTATAGGAACCGCCGCCGTAAGAACCGTTGCCATAGGAGCCATAGCCGCCCGATGAGCCGTATCCGCCCGAGGAGGAGCCATAGCCTGATGAGCCGGAGGGGCCGTAGCCCTGCCCGGCCTGTCCCTTGTGCTTGATTAGCAGGGTATAGGCCTCATTGACCTCCTTCATTTTGGCTTCAGCTTCCGCGGAGCCGCCGTTGAGGTCGGGATGGTATTTTTTAGCCAGCTTTCGGTAAGCGGCTTTGATTTCGTCGTCCGACGCTCCCGGGGAAATGCCCAGAACCTCGTAGGGGTCTCTCATGCCCCGTCCTCCTTATGATTGGCGGTACGCGTATGGCCGCCTTCCTTGCGGAGCGCAGGCACGCCCCGGCCGCGTTCGCACTGCTGCCGCTTGAGCTCATAGCGCGTCCAGCATCCAGCATACAGGATATTGCGCAAAATGTCCATATCCTGAACCAAAGGAAGCGTTTCAAATGCGTCCGTGCTTTCGGCAATGAGCAGCGTCAGGCTTTCCTTAACGCGCTCCTCGTAATCGTCGTGCGCGCTTAGCGCCACAAGCGGATTGTAGCGGCCATGGCGCTTGTCGCCCGCCAAATCGTCATAGGCGTCCATCAGGTAGATGAAGCGTCCCAGCCCTTCGCCGATACGGCCCAGCGTATCGCCCCAGAGATCCTCGCGGTAGCGGTAGATAACGCCCAGCATGCGCGCGCTCAGGTTAGCCCCGGCATCCGGCGAAGTCTCGCCGGTCTGCTCGATCACCTTCAGCTCCCGCAGGCACTTTTCAATCTCCGCGCATTTTTCAGGATAGCGCTCTTGCACGCGCAAATAGGACTTTTTGAGCAGCCCGGCTTCCGCGCGCCCGGCAAGGCTGCGCTCATCCTGCCAGTCGTCCAGGCATTTGTGATAAGCCAGGGCGATGTTCATATCGCAGCAGTAGCCGCAAAGCTCGTTTTGCACATAAGCGTGCGGCTTGAGGGGATGGGGCAGGCAGCGGGCCTGGCCGCTTTGCGCCTCGGGCTCGTACAGGGAGCTCAACAGCAGGTACAAAAAGGTAACGTCATAACTAAGCGTCATACGCCCCATGACGCCATAGCGTTCCTTGAGGGTATGGCACAGCCCGCAGTAGAAGGAGCAGTAGCGCGCTTGCTGCTCGGGTGTGAGCGCGCCGGCGGCAATGGTCACATAGCCAAACAAGCGTATTCTCCCCTTAACTGTTCTGCTCGCCGTCGCCGCTGGAGGTAAAGCTGGCGTCCATCGCGCCATCCTCGCTGGAGGCGGCGGTATCGTCCACAAAACGTCCAACGGCCTGTAGGGCCTGGGTCAGTTCCTCGCAGGCGTTTTTCAGCGCCGCATCGTCCTTTTGATCCAGGGCGGCCTTCACCCGCTTGCGCAGCGTTTCGATGCGCTCCTTATCCTCGGCGTTCAGCTTTTTCTGAGCACTCTTTGCCTGGTAGAGCAGCTCCTCGCCCCGGTTGCGCAGCTCCGCCGATTGCCTGCGCAGCGCGTCCTCGGAGGCGTAGCGCTCGGCGTCGCGGATGGCGGCGTCAATCTCCGCGGAGGACATGTTGCTGCTTTGCGTAAGGGTGATTTCCTGATGCTTTCCCGTACCCAGATCCTTGGCGGAAACGTTTACGATGCCGTTTGCGTCGATGGAAAAGGTTACTTCAATTTGCGGAATGCCGCGCATGGCCCGGCGGATACCGCTCAGGCGGAAGCGGCCAAGCGTTTTGTTGCAGCTTGCGATTTCGCGCTCGCCTTGCAAAACGTGGATATCCACGCTGGTTTGGAAGTTGGCCGCAGTAGTGAAAATCTGGCTGCGCTGAACGGGCAGGGTGGTGTTGCGGTCTAT
>JALEIQ010000083.1 GCA_022769795.1 Clostridiales bacterium | reverse complement strand
TCAGGTTTTTTTCCGTGGCCCCAATCAGGGCAAGCAGCGTGTCGCCAAGGGCATAGCTGATCGCAATAAGGACGGCCCCGTAAAGGAAGGAGCCCAAAATGGCGTTGCCAACGCTTTTGTGTATGGTTTGGGTTTCGTTGCGACCCAGAGATACGCTAAGCGCGGCAGCCGCGCCATCGCCAAACAGCAGCGATACGCCCCAGCCAACCACCGTGATTGGGAAAATAACGCCTGTGGCGGCGTTGCCTAAATAACCGACGCCGTTTCCAACAAAAATCTGATCGACGATGTTGTAAAGGCATGAGATAATCAGGGAAAAGATACAGGGGATGGCAAATTGCCTGAGAAGCTTGCCTACTTTTTCCGTACCCAGGGAATTGGTTTCCTGCATGATAGCCTCCTTGATTTTGGGCAAAAAATAACGCATGTAAACGCATGCGCCAAAAAAATTCGACACATGTTTCGCAAGGTGCCGTAATCAGATTTACGCGCGGAGCGCCACATGTGTCGTTTGCCGGTATTCAATTCCAGGTCAGTATATCATATCGCCGCCAAAAGGTTCAAAAGGGAGTTTACACAAATTTTCTTAGGCTGCTTCTTGTGGAGATTGCCTAGGCTTTTTGACCTTTCGCAGAGAGGCTCGCCGCAGGATAAAGCCCTTGGCAGCGCTCTGCCTGCATGGAGAATAAAATGAAGTAAAAAGCATAGAAAAAGATTAAAATTCAATAAAAAAACGAGAAATTGCAGGTTCGCTTAAGCATAATTGACCTTCTTTGACCTTTCTGGAGCCTCTCAAAGAATTGACTATCTTTGACCTTTGAGCTATACTCAATCCGTGCTCAGGAGAAAGGGCCACGGCGGAAGCCGCGGGACTCCTGACCGCCCAAACACATATTACGTAATGCGGCTCCTGCCGCCTTTGAAGGAGGATGTCTTATGTATACAATGGTTCCTTTCCGTCGCGCGATGAACACCGCTTTTGCGCCGCTTTTTAACGATTCCCTTTTCAACGAGTTCTTTGGCGAGCGTTCCATGCCGGAAATGCGCGTGGATGTGCGCGAGCGCGAGAGCGCTTACCTGCTGGAGGCTGATTTGCCCGGCCTGAAGAAGGAGGACATCAAGCTGAACGTGAACAACGGCGTGCTTACCATCAGCGCCGACCTGCACAGCGAGAAGAAGGAGGAACAAAGCGGCTACGTTTGCAGCGAGCGCCGCTGCGGCCATGTGGAGCGCAGCTTCAACCTGGAGGGAATTGACGTTTCCGGTGTGAAGGCCGATTACCAGAACGGCGTGCTGATGGTTCTGCTGCCCAAGCAGAAGGTGGAGGAAAAGAAGGACGGCTTTTCCATCGCTATCGGCGACGACCTGTCCCATCTGAACGAGGCCAACAAGTAAGCTGAAAGCTTCGACGTGCTGAAAAAATCGCGGGGTGCGGGGCATGATGCCCCTGCCCCGCTTTTTTCTTTTTCTGTTCGCCCTTGGGTTTTTCCCGAAGCAGCGATTTTTGGCTGCTTCTATGCTATAATATCCCAAAAGGAGGAGGAACCATGAACCAAACCATCATTCCGGCGGGATATGAACCCAAGCTTTCCCTATATGAAACGCAAGCGGCTATCAGCCTGCTCAAACGCACCTTTCAAGATCACCTTGCGCAAAAGCTTAGCCTGAAGCGCGTGTCCGCCCCCTTGTTCGTCGATCCTAAAAGCGGCCTGAACGACGATCTCAACGGCGTGGAGCGCCCCGTTTCCTTTGACATCCCCGCCGCGGGGATGGACGC
This sequence comes from Clostridiales bacterium, assembly GCA_022769795.1. Classification (GTDB taxonomy): domain Bacteria; phylum Bacillota; class Clostridia; order Christensenellales; family Aristaeellaceae; genus Limiplasma. The sequence continues at coordinate 3,282 of JALEIQ010000083.1, read as the reverse complement.
GCAGGTGGTGCATTCCCTGGCCAAGTGGAAGCGCATGGCCCTCTACCGCTACGATTTTCATCCCGGCAAGGGCATCTATACGGATATGAACGCCATCCGCCGCGACGAGGAGCTGGACAATCTGCACTCGATTTACGTAGACCAATGGGACTGGGAGCGCGTAATCGTCCGCGAAATGCGCACGATTCCCTTCCTCCAGTCCACCGTGCGCGATATCGCGGAGTGCATCAGCGACGCGTCACTGATTGTGAACGGTCGCTATCCCAAGCTGCGCACCCAGTTGGGCAGCGATGTAACCTTCATCACCTCGCAGGAGCTGTTGGATCGCTATCCCGATAAAACGCCTAAGGAGCGGGAAAACGCCTTTGTGCGCGAGCATCCCATCACCTTTTTGATGGGCGTGGGCCACAAGCTTTCCAACGGCCAGCCCCACGATGGCCGCGCGCCCGACTATGACGATTGGAACCTCAACGGCGACCTTCTCTATTACAGCCCCCAGCTTGACCGGGCGATTGAGATCAGCTCCATGGGCATCCGCGTGGACAGCGAATCGCTCGACCGCCAGCTCACCCTTTCCGGCTGCGACTACCGGCGCGAGCTGCCCTTCCACCGCATGCTTCTCGCGGGCGAGCTGCCCCTTACCATCGGCGGCGGCATCGGCCAGAGCCGTCTGTGCATGCTGCTGCTTGGCAAGGCGCATATCGGCGAGGTACAGTCCTCCATTTGGGATGCGGATACCCAGCGCAAGTGCCGCGAGGCGGGAATCACGCTGCTGTAAGCCTATCTCCCGCGATAGGATGAGCGCCGTTGATAACAGCAGAAGCGTTTCCAAAAGGCGTCAGGCGCCGGTTCCCCGCTGGGAAGCAGAAAACAGAGGAGGCAATCCGCCTATGCGGCACGAATGCAAAATAACCGTATTGGAAACAAAAGTGTTCCCCGATTATCAGGAAAAATATCTCGCCAATCCCAAATCAGGACCCTGCCCCTGCTTTCGTGCGGGAGATACGTTTACCTTGAAACGAACCAGCGATCAGGATGATTTCTACCATCTGATGAATGGAAAGTTCTGCGGCGAAGCCTGGGACGCAATCAGCAGATATGTATATACGGCGCTCCAGGGCGGGTCGATTATGCACAAGTGGACAAACGACGAGCGAATGATGATTGCCTGCTGCAATGACGGCACCCGTCCGGTCATTTTCAAAATTGAGCGAATCGGCATTCCGGAAACGGACGAAGAAAGAATATGGCTTGAAAAGCAAAGCTTTGCGAATACCGCGGAGGATGCTTATACGGGCTGAGGAAGGGAGTGTGGCTAACAAACCAAGCTAGGGTCGGTAACGCATTTCCAAACTGTGTGTAAACAGAAAAGCAAAGCGTTTCCGCTGCGAAAATCGGGCCGAGCCTCTATCGCTTATCAGCGAAGCGGCAGGTATGTCCCCCTATAAATACTTGAAGGCCGTGATATCCAAGGGATATTCCGTCCTATCCTTCAATTGGGTGCCGGAATACTCATTTCGGTTTCAAAACGCCCGCAACCTTGCAGCGGTCAAATTTCTCGGTGTCGAGAGTTTTGACCGCTACAAGGTTGCGTTTTTTTGCGCTCTTTTTGCCAGCCTGTCGCTCGCTTGTTATAAAATCATTACTCGTTATGTTATCAAACTCGCAAAGCTTGGAATCATGCATATTGCTTGTCCAACGGCAACAGCATGAGTATTCAACGGCAGGAAGTTATCGATGCGTTAAATGCATATTTTAAGGGGCTATGAGAACTATATGACCACGAGCAGGGTCGATCAAAGCGACAGAAGAAAATATGACCAACATATTCTTTATCGACGCTATATCAAACGAATTCTAGATCTCATTTTTGCATGCATACTCGCCATGCCGGCAGCAATACTTGTTGCGCTATGTTATGTAGCCATCAAATGCGAAACCAGGGGGCCGGCATTCTTTGTACAGGAACGGCCGGGTTATAAGGGGCGGCTTTTCCGCATTTTCAAGCTGCGAACCATGATTGTAGAAACGGAAAAGGACGGACGCCATCTTTCCGACATGGAGCGCATGACGAAGGTAGGCAGAATGATTCGTATGCTCAGCTTGGACGAACTTCCGCAAATTTTGAATATTCTCAAGGGAGAAATGAGCTTCATTGGTCCCCGCCCATTGCTTCCAGCCTATCTTCCCTTGTACAGTGAAGAACAGAGCCGCCGCCATGACGTACTTCCCGGCATATCTGGCTGGGCGCAAGTAAACGGACGTAACGAGATCAGCTGGAAACAGAAGTTTGAGCGAGATGTCTGGTACGTGGATCACCTAAGCTTTGCACTTGACATGAAGATATTTTGGATGACCATCACGAATGTGCTCAAACGGCAGGGAATCAACGCAGGCGTCAATGAAACGATGCATCTGTTCAAAGGAACGAATGCGGAATGCAAAGGAACAGTTGAGCAATGAGGCGCTTGTTGATTATTGGGGCAGGCGGACACGGGCGGGTTGTTGCGGATATTGCGAAGCTCTGCGGACAATATCAGGAAATTCACTTTGCCGATGACGCCGATATCCATACCTGTGGCGGATATCCTGTCATATGCACAGCACGCGAAGCCTTGCGGTTCATCAATGACCATGATATGGTGGTCGCCATTGGAAATAACCAGACGCGGAAACGCATTTCGGAGGAATTGGAAGCGGCATCTGCACATTTTGCTACATTCGTGCATCCCACAGCCGTAATCGCGGCGGATACAATCCTTGGCCCGGGAAGTGTGGTGATGGCCAACGCGGTGATTAACTGCGGAAGCATCCTTGGCAAAGGCGTGATCGTCAATACTGCTGCAACCATCGATCACGACAATCAAATTGGTGATTATGTTCACATTTCACCCGGCGTTCACCTTGCCGGAACGGTGGACATAGGTTCCGAAACCTGGGTCGGCATTGGCGCTACGGTGAGCAATAACGTATGTATTTGCGGCGGATGTGTGATTGGAGCCGGCGCTCTGGTGATTAGGGACATAACGGTTGCCGGTACTTATGTGGGAGTGCCGGTGGTAAGGAAGGATAGCTTGTCTTGAATGAGCCAAAGAACAAATCAATATGGATTTTAAACCATCACGCAACAACAGCGGGGCATCGTCACTATGAGCTTGCGTGCGAATTTGCAAAACGCGGATATCAGACAATCGTATTTGCTTCCTCCTTCTCGCACGAAACACATCAATACCGTTATCAGGAAGCTTGTCATATCGAAACGATAGCGCCTGGTGTGATTTA
>JALEIQ010000074.1 GCA_022769795.1 Clostridiales bacterium | reverse complement strand
GGGCTCGATATCGCTGAGCTTTTCGCCCGTGCCGGAGAACTTGATGGGCTTGCCCACCACCGCCTTGATGGAAAGCGCCGCGCCGCCGCGCGTATCGCCGTCCAGCTTGGTCAAAATCACGCCGTCGATGCCCAGCTCGCTGTCAAAGGTCTTGGCTACGTTCACCGCGTCCTGGCCGGTCATGGCGTCCACCACGAACAGGATTTCCTGCGGCTTCACCTCAGCCTTGATCCGCCTTAGCTCCTCCATGAGCTCCGTATCGATGTGCAGGCGGCCAGCCGTATCGATAATCAGCACGTCGCGGCCATAGCTGCGCGCGTGCTCGATGGCTTCCAGCGCCGTTTTCACCGGATCCTGCGTGCCGTGCTCATATACCGGCACGTTCACCTGCTGGCCTACCACCTGCAACTGCTTGATGGCGGCGGGGCGGTAGATATCGCACGCGGCCAAAAGCGGCTTCTTGCCTGTTTTTTGCAGGTAATTGGCAAGCTTTCCGGCCATGGTGGTTTTGCCCGCGCCCTGCAGGCCGCACAGCATATAGATGGTGGGCACGCTGGACGACCAGGTGAGCCTGGCGTTTTCCGTGCCCATCAGGGCGGTCATCTCCTCGTTGACGATCTTGATAACCTGCTGGGCGGGCGACAGGCTGTCCAGCACCTGCTGGCCCACGCAGCGCTCGGTGACCTTTTTGCAAAAGTCCTTGACCACCAGGTAGTTAACGTCCGCCTCCAAAAGCGCCATGCGCACCTCGCGCATGCCTTCCTTTACGGCCTGCTCGCTCAGCTTGCCGCGCGACGTTAGCTTGGAGAGCGCCGTGGACAGCTTTTGGCTCAATCCCTCAAAGGCCATGGCTGTTCTCCTCCCCTTCCTGACGGCTGATGGCCCGGGCGATCAGCCCGGCGGCCCTGTCCAGCCGTTCCTTATCGTTATGGGGCAGCGCGCCCCGATCCATTTCCTCCAGCAGCGCGGCCGCCTTGCGCAGCTCGCGCACGGTTTCCTCCATGCGCCTTGCGCCGCCCAGCGCATCTTCGCAGCGCCTTAGCTTCTGCGCCGCGCGCGTGATGGCCTCATGCACGTTCTGGCGGCTTACGCCGAACTGCTCCGCGATCTCCCCCAGGGAAAGATCCTCCTCGTAATGCAGACGGAGCATCTCCATCTGCTTTTCAGTGAGCAGCCCGCCATAGAAGGCGCACAGGGTGCCAATCTCCACGCTTTTTTCTAGGCGCCGCGGCCCGTCCAACGCTTCCGGCCTCACACCTGGGCTCCTTCCGCTATCAAGCGATTTATCTTGACAGCCAGGCTAGTATACCCCATTTGTGCCGGGCTGTCAAGTATTTTTGCTTGATGGATGTTCAAATTCGTTTATTCCGCACCTTGGATTCCAAACCGCTCCCGACGCAGCCTTTTTCCCGCGGCTCCAAGCCTTACGCCTTCTCCATCATTTCCCTGATCTTTCGCGCCATCGCCTCGCCCAGCGCCCGGTGATCCTCCGGCTCCATATGAAGGCCGTCCTTCGCGGAAGGTTTCGCGTACAGCGCCGCATCCAGGAAGTCAACGCCCAGCTCCTTTGCCACGGCCCCATAGGCGCGCGCGAAATCGCGCGATTTTTGGGGGAACGCATAGCGGTGCTCCACCACGTCGCGCTCGTTGATGCTCTCATGCGCCAGGATGGGCGCAACCAAAAGCACCTTGGGCCCGTTCACAAAGATGGGCGAGCTTTCCTCCAAATGGCTGTAGAGGCGAATCTGCCTCACCAGCCTGCGCGCGCCGTCCGCCGCGCCGTAGCCGTCCGTCCAGCGCAGGTCGTTGGTGCCAAGCATCACAACCGCCATGTCCAGCGGCTTTTGAGATATCAGGCACGCAAGCAGATACTCCATCCCGTTGCGGCCCGGGCTCAGCGGGTTTTCATACACCGTGGTGCGGCCGTTCATGCCCTCCTCAATCAGCGTATAATCGCTTCCCAGCAGCCGCTGCGCCACGCCCGTCCAGCGCACGTCCGGCTCATAGCGCGCCCCGCTTGCGGGTATATATCCCCAGGTATTGGAATCTCCATAGCATAAAATCCTGCGCATGCCGTTTTTTCCTCCGTTCTGGCGGGCAACCGCCGCCTGCCGCTATTATACACGTGAATACACGTATATGGCAAGAAACCTCACACGTCCGCACATACTTTCACCCCTGTCTGGAAACCCTTCCCTATGAGCCACATCTTCGAAGGGGAGGATTCAATATGCAGCAGGAACCAAAACCAACCAAGCGGGAGCTGGCGCTGCAATTTCTGGCGGCGCTGCTTACCTTCGCGCTTTTTATGCTCCTTACCCAGGCCGACGCGGCCGTTGTCGCCTGGGGCGATAAGGGCTCCCAGGTGCGCCAGATTCAGCAAAAGCTACAGCAATACGGCTATTTCAGCGGCACGGTGGACGGCGTGTTCGGCAAGGAAACCTATGACGCGGTGGTGTGGTTCCAGCGCAAAAACGGCCTGAAGGTGGACGGCGTTGTGGGCTCCGCCACGGCCGCCGGGCTGGGCCTGAGCCTAAGCGGCAGCGTGGCCGCGTCCAGCTATAACGAAAGCGAGGCCTATCTGCTGGGCCGCCTGGTGCACGGAGAGGCGCGCGGCGAGCCCTATGTGGGCAAGGTAGCCGTGGCCGCCGTGGTTCTCAACCGGGTCAAGAGCCCCTCCTTTCCCAATACCATCAGCGGCGTGGTTTATCAATCCGGCGCGTTTGACGCCGTTTTGGACGGCCAAATCAACCTGACCCCCGACGCCGACAGCCTGCGCGCCGCCCGCGACGCGCTAAACGGCTGGGATCCCACCGGCGGGTGCCTGTACTACTACAATCCCGTTACCGCCACCAACGGGTGGATTTGGTCGCGCACGGTGCAGCTTAGCATCGGCAAGCACAACTTTGCCATCTAGGAGGAAGCGCCGCATGCAGTTGAAGCATCACGTAATCCTGTACACCTTTTTGAGCCTAGCGCTGATCATCGCCATCTTTTTAAGCATGGATTACGGCCTGCGCGCCCGGCACAGCACGCAGCTTTTGGAGGATACCTACGCCCAGCGCATTTCGGAAACCCAGGAGCATTTGCAATCCATTGGCGTTAAGCTGCGCAAAGCGCCCGTCGCGGGCGACGCGCAAACGCAGGTGGAGCTGCTTACCGGCGTAAGCCGCCAGGCGGACGGCGTGGTAAGCTCCCTGGCGGCGCTGCCGTTAAGCCACATCGCCATGAGCGATACCCTGAAATTCTGCAATCAGCTTTCCGATTACGCCATGACGCTGGCGCTTTCCATCGCGTCCGGCACGGGCGTAAAGGAGGCGCAGGTCAAACAGCTTTCCGATATGGAGGCCCAATGCCAGCTTCTGCTGGGCCAGTTCGTCACCGCCCGCGATACCATGCTGCGCGAAAGCCTGCGCCTTTCCGGGGAAAGCAGCGTGTTTTATGAGGAAGCCAGCCTCAGCGCCCGCCCTTTGGAGCAGGTGAGCGACAAGGATAACGGCATGGACTATCCCACCCTCATCTATGACGGCGTATTCTCCGATGCGCGCCGCTACGGCGAGCCCAAGGCCCTCGGCGCAAAGCAAATCACCCCCGAGGAAGCCGTGGCAGCCGCCCGCACCTTCATAGGGGACGCCCGCGTCGCCTCCGCCGCCCCCGCTCCGGACAGCGGAGGCCCTCTGGCCAGCTACGGCGTGAGCCTTACCCTCACCGACGGCGTCGTGCTCAATGCCGACGTAACCCGTCAGGGCGGCCAGCTGCTGTGGATTGTGCCGGAGCACGCCTCCTTTGAGCCTGCGCTCACCCTGGAGGAATGCACCCAGGCCGCCCGGCTGTTTTTGACCTCGCGCGGCTATGGCGATATGGAGGCCAACCATTATCAGGTGTACGACGGGCTGGCCGTCATCAACTTTGTGGCCGTGCAGGACGGCGTGCTGCTCTACCCCGACCTGGTCAAGGTACAAATGCGCATGGACACGGGCGAGCTTGTGGGCCTTGAGGCCAACAACTACCTTATGAACCACACCCGCCGCACAGGGCTGACGCCCACCCTTTCCCAGGAGGAAGCCCTGGCTCTGATTAACCCGCGCCTACAGGCTGAAAGGCCGCGCCTGTGCGTAATCCCCGACCGTGACGCCGAGCGCCTCTGCTACGAAATTCCAGGCCGGTACGACGGCCAGGAATACCGCGTGTACATCGACGCCGCCACAGGCGAGGAAGCCCAAATCCTGCTGATGGTGGACACCACAGATGGGCATATGGCGGCATAATTGCATTAGCGCCGCAGACAGTCAAACCGCCTGGTTGGGAGGGCGGCCCGCTTTGAGTGGGCTGCCCTCCTGGGGCGGTTTTTTCTTTGCGCTCGTTTGGCGCGCGGGGAGGCCAGCCAAGCCGCCTGGCCGGGAGGGCGGGCCCGCTTTGGCGGGCCACGCCTCCTTGGGCATTTTCTTTGTGTTCGTTTCGCGTGCGCGGAGCGGCCAGCCAAGCCGCTTGGCCGGGAGGGCGGCCCGCTTTGGCGGGCCACGCCTCCTGGAGCACTTCCTTTGCGTTCGTTTCGCGTGCGCGGGGTGAGGCCGGTGGTGCTTGTGCGGCAACCAGCCCGCTCCGCTAGGGCCAGAGGGGCCAGGGGGGATTTCGATTTCCCCCCTTAGGCCCCTCTGGACTCCCCTAACCCCCTTGAAACGACCAGGGGACACCCCTGGACCCCCGCCGGGCGAGGCTTGGCCGCGTAGGGCCCAATGCCCCGATAGAAAGTTGTTCCCAGCCGTGCCCGCAGTACGTATCTGTCAAACACGGAGCGTAACTCCACCCCAACCCGCGCCCGCAAGGCCAAACTCCTAAACCCGGAGCCAAACGCACAAGAGCGGCAATAGCAAGCGCAGGCAAAAACCCCCGCCGGTTTTGGGCGCGGATCAGGACGCACACCGCTCAAAACCAGCCTCCAAGGCAAGCCCAACCTTCGCACAAAATACGCCGATTGTGCGTCCCCGCGCCCTAAACCGGCATTCAGGGGTTTTTGCCGAAGTCTGCGTGCCGCCGCTTTCTGCCTACTCTTTCCAGAAAGAGTAGGCGCAGGGTGTGGGGGCGCGTAGCCCCCACCC
>JALEIQ010000058.1 GCA_022769795.1 Clostridiales bacterium | reverse complement strand
GGCTTGCCCGCCGCCAGCCCCGAAACAAAATACCCTGTGAACGTGTCGCCCGCCGCCGTGGTGTCCACAGCCTTCACCGCAAAGGCAGACTGAAAAACCGTCTGCCCGCCGTGGCGGCAATAGGCGCCCTTTTCGCCCAGGGTAAGCACCACGGACGCGCGAGGATACTTGGCCTCCAGGCCATCCAGGATGCGTTCGGGTTCCTTTTGGCCCGTGAGCGCCTCGCCCTCAATTTCGTTAAGCAAAAACCAGGTTACGCTTTCAAGCGGATATTCCGAAAGCCCGGCGTTCACGGGAGAGGGGTTGAAGATGACGCACATTCCCCTTTCCGCCGCCTTCTTCATCATCAGGGGCGAATGATACAGCTCGTTTTGCAGGATGACCGCGTCATCCGGGCCGAAGCCCTCCAAAACATGGTCGATATCCGCTTCCGTCGGGCGCATGTTCTCGCCCCCGAACACGATGATGCTGTTCTGCCCGGTTCGATCCACCTGGATAACCGTATGCGAGCTGGGGCCCTGCGCGCGGCGGATATAGCCGGTGTTCACGCCGTTTTGATTCAGCGCGTCCAGCAGCATTTCTCCATCCTCGCCCAAAATGCCCGCGTGATAGACCTGCCCGCCCGCCTTGGCAATGGCGATGGACTGGTTAAGCCCCTTTCCGCCGCAAAAAACGCTGCGCTTTTCGGCCAGCAGCGTTTCGCCGGGACGCGCCATATGATCTACCGTATACACGTTATCAATGTTCATGGAACCATAGTTGACAATCTTCATCGCCGCATTCGCTCCTATTCTTAATAAGCTGTCACGCGCCCTGCTTCTGACGGATGTTTTGATTGCCTTCATCATATCATGTTTGCGGCTTGCGTGTCAATCAATCGCGTTTATGCGGTTTATTAGTTTAACTATTGACAGCCATGCGTCCGCCTGTTACAATGGAGCTATAGGAATGAAAGAATATGCATCCTGCGATCAAGACGTGAAGATGAGGTGCATCTATTATGCGCACATGTATTTGTTCTCCCTGTGGCATTTTAGGCTATGGTTTTCCAAAGAATTCCTTTGCGCGGGCCATGGCGGAAAAGCCTGACGCCATCGTGGTAGACGCGGGCTCCACCGACGCTGGCCCCCACAAGCTTGGCGCCGGCGTGGCCATTGTAAGCCGCATGGCCGCAAAAAAGGATTTGGCGCTGCTTATGCAGGGCGCTCGCGATTTGAACATTCCCCTGATTATTGGCTCGGCGGGCGGTTCGGGCGCGCGCGTGCATACGGAATGGACGCTTTCCATCATCCGCGAGCTGTGCGGGGAAATGGATTGGCATCCCCGCACAGCGGTTATCTGGGCGGATATTCCAAACGAGGTCATTCTTCAGGGCATGGAGGAGGGCCGTCTGGAAAAGATGAGCGAAAACGTGCCTGAGCTCACCCCCGAAACGCTTGCGCAGACCAACGGCGTTGTGGCGCAGATGGGCATGGAGCCCATTTTGGACGCGCTGGATCAGGCGCAGCTCATCATCTGTGGCCGCGCCTACGATCCCGCGCCCTTTGCCGCCGTGGGCATCAAGCGCGGGCACGACGCGGGGCTCAGCTTCCACCTCGGCAAAATTCTGGAATGCGGCGCGTTGTGCTGCGAGCCCGGAACCACCAAGGATTGCATGCTTGGCGTTTTGGAGGATGATTCCTTCACCGTATATTCCTCCTCGCCCGAGCGCAAGTGCACCAGCGTAAGCGTGGCGGCGCATACCTTTTATGAAAAGGATCATCCCTACCTGCTCCGCGGGCCGGGCATGCTGCTGGATTTGAGCCAGTGTCGCTTTGAGGAGCTTGCGGGCGGCCGCGTGCGCGTAACCGGCAGCCGCTTTTGCCCCGAGCCCTACACCGTAAAGCTTGAGGGCGCGCGCGCCGTGGCTTACCGCACCTTTGTGCTGGCGGGCATCCGCGACCCCATGCTCATCGCGCGGCTGGACGAGGTGGAAAAGCAGGTTGTAGATGGCGTTCACGCCTATTACAGCGACGTACCCGCCAGCAGCTACCAAATTCATTTCTACCATTATGGCATTGACGCGGTCATGGGCGCGTGCGAGCCGCGCCGCGACGAGCTGCCGCACGAGGTGGGCCTGATGTTCGAGGTCATCGCCCCCACGCAGGCCATGGCCGACGCCATCTGCGCCACGGTGCGTTCCTCCTACCTGCACTTTGGGTACACGGGCCGCAAATCCACGGCGGGTAATCTGGCCTTTCCCTTTGCGCCCAGCGATGTTTCCTTCGGCCCGGTATACGCCTTCTCGGTGTATCATCTGCTCAAGGTTGCGGACGGGCGCAGTCTGTTTCCCATTGAAATCGTGGAGGTGTGAGCCATGCGGCTGTACGAGCTTGCCAAGGTGCTGCGCAGCAAAAACAGCGGCCCCTTCGAGG
>JALEIQ010000052.1 GCA_022769795.1 Clostridiales bacterium | reverse complement strand
TCAGCGAGAAGCCCTTCTTGCACAAACCGGCGTCCACGATCTTCTTGGCGGCCGCGTCCACATCGGCCACGGTCTTGAGCGTGGCGGGATCGATACCGGCGGCTTCCAAAACCTCGGTATTGTAGTTCAGTGCCAGCATGGTAACGCTCAGCGGCATGCAATAGAGGGTATCGTTGAGGGTATAGAGATTGCGGATGTTCTCCTGCATGCTGGAAACGTCGAAGTTATCGCGGTCAATGTACTTCTGCACGGGGATGATGCGGTCGCTCTCGGCCAGCCAGCCCATGCACTCCACTACGATCTGGTACAGATCGGGCAAATCTTCCTTGGGGGTCGCCTTAAACTTGGCGAAGTTGTCGTACCAGTTGCCCTGGAACTCGGCTACAGCCTCATATTTATCCTGAGAAGCATTGAAGTTGGCCACAATCTGGTCGAACGCTTCGGCGCCAACGCCGCTGAGCATGTGCCAAATTGTGATCTTGGTGCGTCCGCTTTCCGCGCAGGCGCCGCCTGTAAGCGACAGCACCAGGATGAGGCTCAGTACCACAGAGATGACCTTTTTCTTCATTGAGGGATCCACTCCTTCTTTATTTTTACCGCAATCCTATGCGGCAAGGTTTCTTATCCTTTTACAGCTCCCGCAAGCATGCCCTTAATCAGCCATTTCTGACCCACGATGAAGAACAGCACGGCAGGAACAATAACAATCATGGCGGCCGCCAGCACTATGCCATAGTTGGCGGCTTCCGCATCCTTAAGGATGCCGGTGCCAATTTGCAAGGTGCGCATATCATCGCGGTTTGTTACAAGCAGCGGCCAAAAGTATTGATTATACGCATCAATAAAGCGGTACAACGCCAATGAGCAGGTAGCCGGAAGCGACAGCGGGAACGCGATGTTAAACAGAAAACGCATATCGCCGCATCCGTCAATCGTGGCCGCCTCTTTCAACTCCATGGGAAGCGTGAGATAGAACTGGCGCATCAGGAAGATACTCATGCCAGACGCTAAAAACGGCAATGTCAGTCCCAGATACGTATCCGTGAGGCGCATGTTGCAAATGGTAAGATAATTACAAATCAGCGTGGATTCATAGGGAATCATCAAAGAAGCGGTAACCGCAGCGAAAAGGAACTTGCGTCCCTTAAATTCAAAGAAGGTAAAGGCGTAGGCAGCCAGGCTGGAGGTCAAAATCTGCGCCGCTACTTCAATGAAGCACACGATGAGCGTATTTTTGAAATAGGTCAGCATGGGCACGCGGCGCAGCGCATACTCGTAATTTGCCAGCGTCATATTCTCTGAAATCAGCACGGGCGGGTTGGCCATGATGTCTGCCATGCCCATAAAGCTAAGGCAAAGGCCATAGATGAGAGGAAATACAACGACCAAGCCAGCCAGAAGCTTTAGCGCAAACGAGAGCGTTTCCAGCATTCTCTTTTTTGTTTTGACGTTCATCAATAGTGCACCCCCTTGTTTTCAAAGAAGAATTGCACACGAGTAATGATAAAGATAATCAGGAACAAAATCACCGACATGGCGCAAGCGTTGTAGAAGCGAGAGTTGTAGAACGCCTCCTTATAAATCTGGAAAATCAGCACATTGGTGGAGTAGTATGGGCCACCGTCCGTAAGAAGCCTTACCTGCGCGAAGGTCTGGAAGGAGGTTACGATGTTGTAGAAAACCACAAAGAAAATCTGCGGCGAGGCCAACGGAACGATGATTTTGCGCACGCGCACAAGGTAACCGGCTCCGTCGATTTTCGCGCTCTCTATCAGCTCCTGAGGAACGTTGCGAAAGCCTGTCAACAAAAAGATAATGTTAATACCCAGATTCGCCCATACCGTTACCGCCGCCACGCACCAAATTGCGGTGCTAGGATCGCTGAGCCACGGATGGTTCAAGCCCGTCAAATAGTTCAGCATGCCGCCCGTGGACGAAAAAACCATGTACCAGATGGCTGAGGCGGGCGCGGCCGCAATGACCAGCGGCATTGTATACATCGTTTCATAAATGCGGCTGCCGCGCTTCTGCTCCGCAGCGGCCAACGCCAGCACAAAGCCTAACACAAAGGTAGGAACGCCTACCATTACCGCAAAGCGAAAGCTAACCTGCAGCGAATTGAGGAACGTTTTGTTGCCAAAAAGCCGTTCAAAATTCCTGAAGCCTACGAATTTGACAACATTGCCCGCCACGTCCGTCATCGTAAGCGAGAGAACGATGTTTCTCACAAACGGGTAGAACACAAACATGCCCAAAACGACGAGGCTTGGCAACAGCAGCAGATAAGGCAGTAAAGTGCGCCTTTTCCCGATTCCTTTTCCCGCCATGCAAATCAACCTCCAGTATGCGTCAGGCCTTTCCGGCGCGGAAGCATCTTTTCATGTCATCCAGATAGCGCTGCGCCCCGTGCAGCAAAAGATCGGTATCCGCGGCAAGGGAAATCATATCCACGCCCATATCGCGCCAGAATTCAATATCCTCATAGTTGCAGGCGCCATAGGATACGCCCAGTGCAATATGCGCCGCATGCGAGGTGCGCTCCACATACTTCATGGCCTCTACCACCTCCGGGTGGTGCAGATCGTTAAAATGTCCCATAGAGGCCGCCAAATCGCAGGGGCCGATAATGAAAGCGTCAATTCCCTCAATCGTTACGCTCTTTTCCAGATCCTCTACCGCTTTGATGTTTTCTACCTGCAAAATGCGCATCAAGTCGTCGTCTGCGGTTTTGTAGTACTCGTCAAGCGGAACGCGGCCAAACTGAATGGCGCGGCGCGGTCCAAAGCCACGGTTCCCTTTGGGCGGGTACATGCACGCTTCTATCGCTGTTTTTGCCAACTGATAGGAATTCACCTGGGGAAAAACAATACCGTCCGGCCCCATCTCCAAAATGGGCTTGGCGCGAACCTGATCCACGCAAGGCACGCGAACAATGGCGCTCACGCCGGAAGCCCGCGCCGAAATCAGGTGCTGCTCCAGGCAATTCAGGCCAATGGCAGTATGCTCGGTGTCAATCCATAGATAATCAAAACCGATGTTGCCGGTTAATTCAGTAATGACAGGATCGTTAAGTGAGATGTGCGTACCAAAACAAACATTACCCGTATTCAGCTTGCTTTTTAGCCTATTCATCATTCTAGCCCCTTTGATTTTATATTGCTGTCATGCTGTCTACTTGTATTACAGCCGTATAATATCACACTACTGCTAAAAATGCAATAGGGAACAAAAAACTTTCTGAACGGCCCTTCTTCCCCCCTTTACGATTGAATGAAACAAAAAGCGGCTGATGGCAATGCACCATCAGCCCACCAACAGAGCACGAACGCTTTGTATACGTTCAGTCTGGTTCCTTACAGGCACCCCTTCTTCTTCATATATTCACATGTGCGCGTCAACGCCAGCTTCCCATGGCTGTATGTAAGCCCGCCCTGTAGAAATACGGTATAAGGCTCGCTCATGGGCGCGTCGGCGCTCAGCTCTATGGAAGCGCCGCTTACAAAGGTACCGGCGGCCATAATCACCTGATGCTGGTAGCCGGGCATATCCCACGGCTCCGGCAGCGCCATGCTGTCAACCGGCGACGACATCTGAATGCCTTCGCAAAAGGCTATCAGCCTTTCCGGAGTACCCAGCTCAAGCGCCTGAATAATATCCGTGCGGGGGGCATCCGGCGCGGGCGTACTTCCCATGCCCATGGCTTCGCACACAGCGGCTGCGAGGGTCGCGGTCTTAACGGCCTGCGCCACCACATGCGGCGCCAAAAACAAGCCCTGATAAAACGGCTGATAGCTACCCGCATAGCTGCCCACCTCGCGCCCGATACCAGGCGCGGTAAGCCGGTAGCTGACGCGGTCAATCAGCGCCTGCCTACCCACGATGTAGCCGCCTGTGGGCGCAAGCCCACCGCCCGGATTTTTAATCAGGCTGCCAACACATACGTCAGCGCCGTATTGCGTAGGCTCCTTTTCGCAAACAAACTCGCCATAGCAGTTATCCACCATCAGGCAGGCGTATGGAAACTCGCTGTGCAGCATTTTTGCCAGTGGTTCCGTATCCTCGGGCATCAGGCTTGGGCGGGAGGAGTAGCCCCTGCTGCGCTGAATGGCCACAACGCGCGTTTGAGGCTTCATGGCGACGCGGATGGCGGGAAGGTCAAGCTTGCCATCCCGCATGGGAACCTCCGTATAGGTAACGCCCATCTCGCGCAGGGAGCCCTCGGCGCAGCCTCTTACGCCGATTACCTCCTCCAGCGTATCATACGGCGCGCCAGAGGCATACATAAGCTCATCGCCGGGCTTTAGCAGGCCAAAGAGGCACATTGCAAGCGCATGCGTGCCCGATGCGATCTGCGGCCTTACGATTGCCGCATCGGCGGCAAATAGATCGGCGAACAGCTTTTCCAATGTATCGCGACCCACATCGTCATAGCCGTAACCGGTAGTGGGGGCAAAATGACGAGCCGCCACCTGATGCCGTTGCAGGGCATTGAGCACCTTTTCCGTATTGAAAAGCGCAATCTCATCAATTCTTTGAAAAATAGGCTCGCAGCGCTTTTCCGCTGCCTGAATCATTTGCTTCATAGTTAACCGTTCCTTTCGTTTTCACCCAAGAAGCGCTCCGCCATGCGCAGGGCTTCCGCGCTCATGTCCGTGGAGAGCGCGTCTAGCCAAACCGCGGCTGGCTCCGTACGCAGCCATGTTTCCTGGCGTTTGGCATAATGCCGTGTATGGAGGATGATTTGGCGCACGGCCTCCTCGATGGAGTCCATGCCCTGCGCAACGGAAACCAGCTCTTTATAGCCGATTCCTTGCATCGCCTGCGCCTGCGGACTCACTCCGCTTTCCAGCAGCCCGCGTACCTCGTCCAAAAGCCCCATATGCATCATCTCATGAACACGCCTTTCAAGCCGCTCATAAAGCGCGGGGCGCGGCATGGTCAACGCGAGCGGCAAAACGCGGAAAGGGCGCTGCGCTTCCTCTCGGGGCTGTTTGCTCATGGGCACGCCGGTTAACTCGTAAATTTCCAGCGCCCGGACAACCCTTCTCACGTCATTGGGATGGAGCCGCCTGGCCGCGTCCGGATCGGCCTTTTCAAGCATGGCATGAAGCGTTTCCCTGCCGTTAGGCGTGTCCGCAATGGCGTTCAGCCGCTGGCGCAGCTTTTCATCACTCTTTGCGCCGCCCAGGGAAAGGCCGTGCATCAGCGTTTTCAAATATAGCCCGGTTCCGCCCACCAGCAGGGGCAGCCTCCCCCGCGCCCAAACGTCCCCGATAACGCCTTCCGCCTCCCTGGCATAATCGGCAACGGCATATGCTTCGGTTGGCTCCACAATATCCAGCATGTGATGCGGAATTTCGCGGCGCTCCTGCGGCGTTGGTTTGGCTGTTCCAATATCCATGCGCCGGTAAATCTGCATGGAATCCATGCAGATAATTTCACCTCCCAGCCGCTTGGCCAGCGCCATTGCCAGGGCGCTTTTCCCGCTGCCGGTCGCGCCAGCAATCGCAATCACAGAAGGCTTTGTCATAGCTTCAGCTCCTTATTGAATGCGTTTGAAGCGCTTTTCCAGCGCATAGCGGGTTATTTCCGTCACGATGGGCCTTCCGTGAGGGCAGGTAGGCATAGCGTCGCTTTTTAGCATTTCACGCATGAAGCCCTCGATCTGCTCGTCGTTGAGCCTGTCGCCTCCCTTGATAGCGCGCTTGCAGGCCATCTGCGCCACACGCTTTCGGATGCGTTCGCGCGTCACCTGCCCCCGGCCGGCCTGCCACTCGTCAAGCGCTTCCAAAAGCAGCTCGCGCGGAGGCTCGTTCTCACCAAACAGGGTAGGAATCGCCTGCAAGGCCACGCAGGTATCGTCAAAGGGCTCCACCTCAAAGCCCGCTTCGCTGAGCATGGGCGCCGCCTCGGCCATTAGCGCCATATCATTTGCCATAAGGCGCACAATCTGCGGTGAAAGCAGCTTTTGCGAGATGTGTCCGCTCTCAAAACGAGCCATTAAGCGGTCGTATAGGATGCGTTCGTGCGCCGCATGCTGATCTACCAGGAGCAAACGCTCCCCGCTTTCAAAGATCCAATAGGTGTCGAACACAATGCCTACCATGCGCAGCGGCTTGATCTGCTCTACCTCCGCAAAAATTGTCTGTTCAGCGTGCAAAGGTTCCTGCTTTGGCTGCGGAACAGGCGTGCCTGCAACTTTAGAAACGCTTCTCTTATCAACAGGCAGGGGCGGCATAACCGGCGCGGGAGGGACATAAACCGGCCTCGCAGGCGTTGAGGATTGCGCCAGCCGCATGGCGGCGGTAGATACAACCGGAATTTCTATTGGCTTCAAGCTTCGAAGCGCTTCCTGTTCTTCGGGGGTAAGCGACGGCGCATCCTTTTTTCCCGCTCTTTGGGAGCGCTGGGCTCGCGCTTCGGAAGCGGGCTCGGCCGCTTGCGGAACAACGGAAGGCTGCGGCGCATGAACCGGCGGCGTTGCCGCAATGCTTTCTTCTATCTGAGAATTGGAAAAATCGTTTTTCAGCGGCACAACTTCGATTACCGGCTTTGGCAGTCCGGCATCCTCTGCTTTGGACGTTTCGGCCGCTGTGAGCCGCTCGCCAAGCCTCTCCCTGCTGAATGCTTCCTTCACAAGCGTTTCAACAGCCTGCGCTACCGCCTGTTCATTTTGGAAACGCACCTCCAGCTTGTTGGGATGCACGTTTACATCCACTTGCTGCGCGGGCAGTTCCAAGAAGATTGCGCACATTGGGAAGCGCCCAATCATTACCCTGCCCTCGCAACCGCTTTCAAGCGCACGGCTCAACACGGCGCTTCGAAAGTAGCGACCGTTTACAAAAAAGGATTGCTGCTGGCGGTTTCCGCGCGCAAGCTCGCCCGCGCCCACATAGCCTGAAAGCAGCACGCCGTTCATGTGTCCGCTCACCCTTTTCATCTGCCGCAGCGCCCGGCCATACAGGCAAAAGAGCGCGGATTCTGGGCTTCCGTCCCCGGTGCTGTGATAAATGGTTTTTCCCTGGCTTATGAAGCGAAACGCAATATCAGGCCTGGACAGGATTAGCCTGAGCATATAATCCGACACCATGGCCGCTTCCATGGAGGGCTTCTTTAAAAACTTTAAGCGCACAGGCGCGTTTACAAACAAATCCTCTACCACAATGGTTGTGCCTATGGGCGAGGCGGCCTGACGAATATCCACAAATTCCCCTGCCTCCACAACGGCCTTTGTGCCAAAGTCCGCCGTTTGGGTGCGCGTGGTCAGGGTTACGCGCGAAACCGCCGCGATGGAGGCCAACGCCTCCCCGCGGAAGCCCAGCGTATGAATATCATAAAGATCCTTTGCATAGGTAATTTTGCTGGTAGCATGGCGCTCAAACGCAAGCCGGATTTGCTCCGCGGGGATGCCCTGGCCGTTATCGCTTACGCGCAGATATTTGATTCCGCCTTCGCGCAGCTCCACCGTCACATTTTTCGCGCCCGCGTCGATACTGTTTTCCACCAGCTCCTTAACCGCGGAAGCGGGACGCTCCACAACCTCGCCCGCCGCGATTT
>JALEIQ010000021.1 GCA_022769795.1 Clostridiales bacterium | reverse complement strand
TGGTGTAGCGGGCGAACTCCGCCTGCCACTCCACGTTCACGGTGCCCACGGGGCCGTTGCGCTGCTTGGCGATGATAATCTCACCCGCGTTGTCGTCGGGCTTGGGGCCGTCCTCGGCAGCCGCGGAGGCATAATATCCCTCGCGGTGCAAAAACAGCACAACGTCCGCATCCTGCTCTATGCTGCCGGAATCGCGCAGGTCGCTGAGCATGGGACGCTTATCGGTACGGGCGGCGGGAGCGCGGCTGAGCTGCGCGCACGCCAAAACGGGAATCTTTAGCTCGAGCGCAATGGCCTTGAGCTGGCGGCTGATCTCGCTAACCTCAAGCTGGCGGTTCTCCACGCGCTTGTCCGTGCCCATCAATCCAAGGTAGTCGATCACGATCAAGTCCAGGCCCTGCTCCAGCATCAGCCTGCGGCAGCGGCTGCGCAGCTGCGAGGGGGTCAAACCGGGCGTATCGTCAATAAAGACCCGGCAGGAGGACAGCTCGTTGATGGTATCGCCAATCTTCACCCATTCGTCGTCGCTGAGCATGCCGCTGCGCACGCGCTGCATGTTAATCTCGGCGGCGGAGCACAAAAGGCGCAGGCCGATTTGCTCATTGGGCATTTCCATGCTGAACACGGCCACGCAGCGCTTGGCCTGCCGCGCCGCAAACTGCGTAACGCCCAGCGCCATGGAGGTTTTGCCCATGGCCGGACGCGCGCCCACCAGCACCAGCTCGCCGCCATGCAGACCGGTGAGCATACGGTCCAGGTCGTACAGCCCTGTGGGAACGCCCGCAAGTCGGCCCTTCAGGCGACTCAATTCCTCAATCTGGTCGAAGGTGGACATGAGCACCCTGTTCAGCGGCACCAGCGTTTCCGCCCCGGCGCGCTTCATAACAATATCAAAGATGAGGCGCTCGGCGTTATGCAGCACATCCTGCAGGGGATCGGACTGGGCATAGCACTGCTGCTGGATTTGCTGGCTTGCCGTGATGAGCCTGCGCAGCGTGGCTTTCTCCATCACGATTTCGATGTATGTGCGGGTATTGGCGGTGGTGGGCACAAAGCGCACGGCCTGCAAAAGATACGGCGCGCCGCCGACGCTGTCCAGGGTGCCGCGCTTGGTAAGCTCGTTGCCAACGGTCATCAGGTCGATGGGGCTGCCCGCAATGTGCAGGGCGCGCATGGCCTCGAAGATCTCCCGGTGCTCGGCGGAGTAAAAATCCGCGGGCATAAGGGTTTCAAAGGCGAGGTTGGCCGCGCCGCCGTCCTGCATCATCGCGCCCAGCACAGAGCGCTCGGCGTCTATGCTGCTGGGCGGCAGGGCGGTAATGGGTTGTTCGCTGAAACCGCTTTCCATGCGGCTCACTCCCTTCGCATCGCGGCTGGCTTACTTACCGGCAGGCACCACATGTACCTTCATGGGGGTGGTTACGCCGGAATAAATCCACACGTTAATATCCACGTCGCCCGTCTGACGGATGGGATCGCACTCGATTTTGCGTTTGTCCACCTCAACGCCGTGCTGCTCCTTGAGCGCGGCGGCAATCTCCTGGCTGGTGATGCTGCCGTAGAGGCGGCCCTGCGCGCCGCATTTTACGCTGAGGGTAATGGTTTTGCCCTTCAGGCTCGCGGCCAGCTGCTGGGCGGCCTCGCGCCTCTCGCGCTCCAGCTTTTCCTCATTGGCGCGCTTGCGCTCAATTTCCTTTACAGCGCCGGGGGTCGCTTCCACCGCCCATTTGCGGGGAAAAAGGTAGTTGCGGGCGAAGCCGTCGGAAACGTTAATTACATCGTCCTTCTTGCCGCTGCCCTTTACATCGCAAAGCAAAATGACCTTCATGGGTTTATTCCTCCTTATTTTGATTGGATTGTTCAAGCCACTTGGCGCGCAGATGCCCCGTTTGATCCGCCACGCCGGTAAAAAACAACGCCAATGGGAGCAGCACATAGGCGGCCCCGGCCAGCACGCCGAACAACGGCGCGCGCTCCGGCTTGCGGGCGCTGAACAGGCACACCATCACAGCCGCTCCCAGCACCTGAAAGGTGCAGGTAAACGCGGCGTAAAACAACTGCCCAAGCGTATGGGCCAAGGCTGAACCCGTGCTAAGCAGCACCAGCGACGCCAGCCCCATCACGCCTGGCACCCAGCCTGTTTTGGGCGGCAGGCGCAGCAGGCGAAACCCCGGCGGGTGCATAATGCGCGTTCTGCGCTGGGACGACGACGGCCCCTGCTCCACCAGCAGCACCATGCAGTTGAGGCGCTGGCAGCGAAGGGCGGTAAACAACCCGCCCAGCATGCACGCCTGCACAAACAAAGACGGAAGCGTGCTTGCGATCAGCCCCTCGGCCGTAAGCCGGAAGGATAAAAGCAGCTGGCGGATAAGCACGGGATCAAGGGCAAAGGAGAGCAGGCTGGCCCTTTGATAGCTCTCCGGCACGGCGATAAGCCCGGCTGCCGCGAAGCGATACAAAACAAGCCCGGGCTGCTGCGACGCTTGAATGCGCTCCGCCAGCAGCTCCGTCAGGCTGGGAGCGATGGGCCCGCCCAGCGCGGCCTGCGCGCAGATGACGATGCAAAGCAGCGAAAAAGCGTAGGCGGCCATTTCGTACAGGATGGCTACGGGCGCAGCCAGGCGTTTGCCGCG
>JALEIQ010000018.1 GCA_022769795.1 Clostridiales bacterium | reverse complement strand
ACAGACAGACAGACAGACAGACAGACAGATAAGTCTGTCCTTTTATGGTGCTCAAATAAATATAGAATGAACAAGGGTGCGTCACGTTCGCGGATTTTTCGCGGGCGTGATGCGTCCTTGTTATATAGTTAATTGCAGTTTAGAGTGAAACGAAGGAAGTGCGCAAATGACAATGGAAACAATAAATAGCACAAGGAAACGAATTTTAAGCCTGCTGCTTTGTGGGATTATGCTATTTCTCGTTGCACCGCTGGGAACAGCCCTTGCTGCCAATGATGCGTATACGGAGATCAACGGTGATGGGACATATTCCTATACAGGCTCCGTTAAGCCAATCGTAGTTGAAAGCGGAACCCCTACGATTGTTTTAACGAATGCGACCATTACCGCTGCAAATGCCCCGGCAATTTGGATTAAACCCGGCGCGACGGTAAAGCTATCGCTTGAAGGCGACAATGCTTTGAAAGGCGGCGAGGGCTATGCCGGCATTTGTGTGGAGCCAGACTATCCCGGGGATACCTACTCTGCTGATGCAAGCGCGAGGCTGATTGTTTCGGGAAGCGGAAGGCTGAAGGCAGAGGGAGGAAACGGCGACAAAACGGATGGCAACTTTGGCGGCGGCGCGGGTATCGGCGGTAACGGTCAGAATTTTGATGGATACCATGGAGGCGTGGATTTTGGCAAAATAGAGTTCTCTGAAGCTTTTTCCGGCACAATCTATGCATATGGAGGAATGGCATATAATGTAGAGAGAGAGCCAGACGAGGGGAGTTTCGGAGCGGGCGCGGGCATTGGTTCCGGAGGATTCGATTGTTCTGATTGTGATTGGGGAAACGTCTGCGGGTGGATTGACATTAAAAATGGAACGATCATAACAAATGACGGTAAGGAAACGGCCGTGGTTGGCGCGGGTATCGGTAGCGGAACAGGCGGGCTGTATCTCGCCGACGCAGCGATTTGCTCGGAGATTGTGATTAACATAGCTGGCGGCAATATCATAGCGCATGGCGGCAGCGTAAGCGCCGGTATCGGCGGCGGAAGCATGTGCGACGGCGGCATCATAAGCATATCCGGCGGCGTCATAGAGGCAAAAGCAGGCGCGGCGGATGGCGCGGAGGGGGCAAGCGGTATCGGCGGCGGAGGTACCGCTGCGGTTGCTAAGGTTTCCATTACCGGAGGCGCCGTTACGGCAACCGCCAGCGGCGGCGCGGCCGGTATCGGCGGCGGAAGCAATACAAGCGGTTCCTCGCTTTATATTGGAGCGAATCCAATAGGCATTATCAATATTTCCGGCGAAAATACGCGCGTAACCGCCTATGGCGGAACCGGCAACGGAGCTCTCGGAACATATGGCGGAGCTGGAATCGGCGCGGGCTATCCAACCAGCAACAATGATAGGAGCGTTGCCTTTGATATATCCATTACGAACGGCGCAACTGTTGATGCTTATGGAGGCTATCATGCGCAGGCTATGGGTTATGGGTATCGGCCTGGTGATATTAATGCGCCATATTACATTGGACATGGAATAAAACTGGCGCTGGATGACACGATTTCCCTGTGGGCGCAAAATGATGATTGTTTTCAGCCGGCGCTGGTTGCTACAACAAAATATGACGCTGACCCTATAAAATATAAAAGCGATAAGAAATATCTGGTCGCTTATACGGATGAAAACAAAGACAGTTCCGGAGCAGAATCGGGTAAGGCGACGGGGTATCTGGAATGGAAAACAGAGCAGACGGCGAAGAACGTTGAATGGGCGTATGCAGACGGAAAACTGTCTTTTGCGGATGACGAGATAAGAAAGGCTGATGGCCTGAGCGGCAACTGGGCTGTTCTTTATCCCATTCCGGAGCCTACCGTTCCAGAGCCTACCGTTCCGAAGCCTACCGTTCCGAAGCCTACCGTTCCTGGCCACGACAATACTCCCGCACCGGAGGAAACGCTTGACAAAGTACCGCAAACAGGCGATACCTCGAACGTGAGCCTTTGGGCTGCTTTTGCTTGCCTATCCCTGTTTGGAATGCTAGCTGCCGTGTTTGGCAGAAAGCGTTTTTGCAAACGCCGGGAATAAGCAAAGCGCAAAAAACAGCGCTATTTTGTCGTGAAAATCTATTAAGCTGCGCTGCCTCCGGTAATCAAAGAGCCAGAACGAGAGCAAAGCTCGGGCTGGCTCTTATTTTCTACGGGGCGGTTTAGCAGCTTTATCAGAACCTGCTTGCAAGCGGACGCCCGTCTGGATTTTGATTATACAACTGTAATAAAGAAGCGAACTGGTTTGCCGCGCAAAACTAAGCGATGCTACCCATGAACCCATTTTTTCCAGTTAGATTGTTACCGCTCTGGTGTAAACAGCTCAAAGATGGGATAATCATATCCTTCGGCCCGCGAATGGTCAAGCACAGCCTGGCTGCGAATGGTCCAGCCCGCAAGCAAGGGCTTGAATACATGCTTCATCAGCCACATGGAGGCCGTATGATCCGTGGGTACGGAATAGGCCACAAAGTGCGGACGGCTTACGCAGTTGACCAGCAGGGATCTTAGCGCCACATAGGACGCAAGGTTCAGTTCGCTGCGCGCCCACTTGCCGCCGGTGGCCAGTTGGCCGCGTATCACTTGCGGGGCGTGCTTTTTGAAATAGCGCATGGCGGTGGGGTCAAAGCTCTCCACGCAGTAGGGGCCGGAATAGGTTTTGAGCTGCTCAAGCGCGGCGGCGGCGTTTTTGGCCGCGCCGCCATAGTGCTTTACTTCCACAATGAGGGGCGCGCGGCCATTCACCAGCGTTAATACCTCGGAAAACAGCGGCACGCGCGAGCCGTCCGGCAGGGGAATGGCGCACAGCTCCCGGTAGGTAAGGTCGCGGATGTTGCGATCCACGCCGCATACGCGCTTGAGGCTGCCGTCGTGGTGCACCACAAGCTGTCCGTCCCTGGTGAGCTGAACGTCCAGCTCCATGCCATAACCGGCTTCCGCCGCGAGCGCAAAGGCGGCCAGGCTGTTTTCAGGCACGGACTGGTTTCCGTCGTGCAGGCCGCGATGGGCGTACAGCCAGCCCGAAAGCATGGAGGCGTCAGGCCTGTCACGGCTGGGCGCAATCAAAAACAGGTACAGCGCCGCCAACGCGGCAAGGATACAAAGAATCCAAAGGAAAATGCTCATGACTTAGTCATCTCCTACGTCAAACGCTTCCAGCTTGCTCTTGGGCTTCTCTGGGCGGTTGTCGCCATGCCTGGTCAGGCTGATGGTGACAAAGGAAAGCGCAACCATGATAGCCGCATAGGGCAAAAGCGTATGGTAGCCCACATGCTCCAAAAGCCAGCCGCTCAGGATGGGCGTTACGATCTGCGCGGCCATGGAGAAGGTATAGTAGTAGCCAGTGAATTGACCAACGTCCCCGCTCTTGGAAATTTCCACTACCATAGGGTAGGAGTTGACGTTAATCATGGCCCACGCCGCGCCGATCAGCGCAAAAACCGCGTATACGGTGGGATGGAAGGTTTGGTAGAACGCCGCTCCGGCAAAGCACAGCGAAAGCAGCAGCACGCCCGCTTGAATCACGCGCTTGCGGCCAAAGCGGGAGGAAAGCAGGCCAACCGGCAGGTAGCTTACCACGGCTCCCACCGTGGCGATCATCAGGCATTGCGAGGCGGCCTTGATATCGTAGCCCCATTGTACGCTCATGTATTTGGTGAAGGCCGTGGTAACGGCGTTATAGCCCATGAACCACAGCGAAACCGAGCACAGGATTAAAATCAGGCTGCGGCGCAGCTCCTTGGGCAGCGCGCCAAAGCCGCCGGCGGATGCGGAGGGCGCCGGTTCGGCCTCCTCTGCTGGCTCTATCTCCTCTGCGTTGACGGCTTCCGCCTCCTGTGCCAGCTTGTTTTCACGGATTGTGATGAGCAGCACAATCACCGATACCGCCATCAGCAGAGAAACAGCCAGGAACAGCAGCGTGTAATCCTCCCGTCCGGCGGCGTTTTTGCTTACAAGGAAGCCCGTAACGCCCAGCGTGAACACGCCGCCCAGCGCGCCCATCAGGTTGATGATGGCGTTTCCCTTGCTGCGCAGGGGCTTGGGCGTTACATCCGGCATGAGGGCCACGGCGGGGGAACGGTAGGTACCCATGGCAACGAGCAATAGCCCCAGCGCCACAATGAACAGCGCCAGGTTTTGCGCCTTGTCAGCCGCGGGCAGCAGGTTCATAAGAATCACCGCCCCCAGCGTGCCGCCCAGGATGAACGGCATGCGCTTGCCAAGCCGCGTGCGGCAGCCGTCCGACAGCTTGCCAAACAGTGGCAGCAGGAACAGCGCCAGAATGTTATCCAACGCCATGATTACGCCCGCGATATCATCGGGAACATGAAAGGTATTTTTCAAAATAAGAGGAACCACGTTGTCGTATAGCTGCCAGAACGCGCAGATGGATAGAAACGCCATGCCAACCAGCACCGTGCGCTTGTAATTGAGCTTCATGGGCGAGCCTCCTGCCAAATGATTGATGGAAAGAAACGTTTTGTTTATCATACAGCGCGAAAGGGATGGTGTCAATGTGCGATCTGGCCTTGACCGTACGGCGTTTCCGTTTGCAGCCTGCTTAGGATCAAAGCGACGTTTTTTTCAATAGGCTTTGTGCCGTCAATTCGTATGACGGGGCAGTGTAAAGAGCGAACCCATTCCTCAACGGTATTTTTGTCCCTGGATTCGACAAAATCAAAGAAGCGTTGCTCCTGTTCGTATAAATCCCCGCCCTTTAACATTCGATTGCCGAATTGCGCAAAGGAACGGCTTTTGACGCGCTGTACTCGAATTTCTTTTGGCACGTCAACGAATACGGCATATTGAAAGAATGCGGAGATATCCTCTCCATAGTCCCCTTTAACCGAAGCGAAAACAAAGCTCTCATGCGCTTCCATTTCATTCAGAAGAAGCCTTTTCGCTTCTTGACGAGTGCGTGGAACGGCATAGGGAGCATCAGGGTTTTCCTTTGGAAAATACAAGTCCTCGCTATCGATAAAATAAAAATCCAGCTTTTTGGCAAGAGCTCTTCCAAGCGTGCTTTTTCCAGCCCCATTTAGGCCGCAGAGAATGATGCCTGTTCCCATTGTTTCCTTCCTTTAGCCTTCGTGAAGCGCGTCGTAAAACGAATAATCGACAACGCCCCTTATGTGCGCTAACGCTCCCTTTTCCAGCTCTTTGACCATTAAGCAATCCGGATGCGGTAATTTGATACCCGGCCCCGCTGTTATTCCGTAGGTATAGCTTGATTGAAACCCGCGGGAATGATAATTTTTGGGGTTTCCCTCCACAAGCACGGCCTTAAATCCCATTTTTTCGCCTTTACAAACCCAAATTCTAATAGCTCTTTGGATATGTGCGTCCTTTGCAACTCCGTCTTTACGGCAACGGGCGTGAGCATAAGCAGTTCTTCCTCATATTTCCCTTCGATATGAAATCTTGAAAACATGGCATAGCCGATCACATCATCAAACTCATTCACCATAATCAGCTCAAGGCCGGGAAGATAATATTTTTTTCTTCGTATTTCCTCAACGAGCTCTCGAACAAGCTTTCCTTCTTCCAGGCTATCCCACTTCGCAAAGACGTCCTCAACCAGCTCGAGGGAAGGAAGAAGATACTTGCTTTCCATGGACTTTATGATTCTTTCCATTTTTATCATCTCCCTATAGGCTGCTTCGCTTCATTTGATGATAGAATACGGACACGCCCCTTGTCAAGCAAGAAAAGGAACCGCCGCATTGCCCCGGGCGCGCGGCTTTTTTGTGTGCCAACGGCGGCATGCGCCGACATCATACGCTTGCAATTCGCCCGTTCGCGGGCTATAATCGTAAAGAAGCGAAGCAAAAGGGAGGCCAGCCGGAAACGAATGAAGCTTTTTGACGCAAACAAGCCCTTTTTCAAGGGAAACCTGCATTGCCATACCACTGTGAGCGACGGCGTGCTTGCTCCAGAGGAGGTAATAGGCGTTTACCGCGATATGGGGTATGATTTTTTGGCTCTGACAGATCACCGCAAGCTGTCCGCGCCTACGCATATGGAGGGCTGTATGCTGCTGCTAAGCGGCATGGAGATGGACTTTATGCTGCCAGGCGAGGCCCTGCACCTGATTGGCGTGGGAATGAGCGAGCAGCTGGAACGCTACGATCTTACCCGTGGGCCCCAGGCCTGTATCGACCTATACCGCCGCTGCGGCGGCAGGGCCATTGTGGCGCATCCGGCGTGGTCGCTGAATACGGTGGCGACGCTTAGCGCCCTTCGCGGCGCAACCGCCGCGGAAATCTACAACAGCGTTTCCACCTATCCCTGGAACGGCGACCGGGCGGATTCCTCCCATGTGCTGGATGTGGCGGCCGCGCATGGCGCGGTATACCGCTTTGTGGCTTCGGATGATTCGCATCACTACAATGGCGAGGCTGGCCGAGCCTTCACCATGGTGCAGGCGGACGAGCTGAACCAGGAGGCGCTGTTTGAAGCGCTGGACGCCGGGCGTTTCTATGCCTCGCAAGGCCCGCGCTTTGAGCAGATCGCCGTGGAGAACGGGCATATCGACGTAATGTGCTCGCCGGTGGACACAATCATCTTTTACAGCAACCTGGTATGGGCCGCGGGGCGCTGCCATACCGGCAAGGATCAGATCTTTGCCAGCTACGACCTTTCCGCCAATCGGGGTGAAACCTTTGTGCGCGTACAGTTGATTGACGCGCAGGGTCGAAGCGCGTGGTCCAACCCCATTGTGCTGTAAGCATCGCAGGAGGTTTTTTTCATGAAGAAACGGTTATTTTCAGGCTTTATGGCGGCCGTGCTGGCACTGACGGCCGCGCTGACGGCTCTTCCGGCGTTTGCCGCCGCAAAGAGCGTTCAGGTTTCCGCAGCGGAGTATCCCGTTGAACGCAGCGGCTGGTATTCCACAATGGAGGAGGTCGCGGTCTATCTGCATACCTACGGCGAGCTTCCCGGCAATTTTCTGACCAAGAACGAGGCTGAAAGGCTGGGCTGGGACAACCGCAAGGGCAACCTGGACGAGGTTGCGCCGGGGTGCTCCATCGGCGGAAACCGCTTTGGCAACTATGAGGGGGCACTGCCGGACGCAAAGGGACGCAAATGGACGGAATGCGATATCAACTATTCCGGCGGCTACCGCGGCGGCGAGCGCATCGTGTTTTCCAACGACGGGCTGATTTACTACAGTCGGGATCATTACAACAACTTTGTGCTGATCGAGGTTGTGGAGGATGCGCCCGCCGCGCCGAAGGCTTCATCCGGCGTGAAGGTGGAAAAGGCCGGGCAATACACCTCTCGTGACGAGGTTGCTGCCTACCTGCATGCCTATGGCGTGCTGCCCTCCAACTACCTGACCCGCAGCGAGGCCAAGGCGCTGGGTTGGACGAACAAAAAGGATAATCTGGGGAAGGTGGCGCCCGGCTGCGCTATTGGCGGCGACAGCTTCCAAAACCGGGAAAAGCAGCTGCCGCAGGCCAAGGGCCGCAGTTGGTACGAATGCGATGTGAATACAAAGAACGGCAAGCGCGGCAAGGAGCGCGTCGTGTATTCCAACGACGGACTGATTTACTACACGCCCGACAACCACAAAACCTTCACCAAGCTGTATTAGGAGGCATTCTATGCGAGAAATCACGCTAAACCTGACGCCTTTTGAAGAAAAGATTTCCCTGCACCGTTACCTGAAGGAAACGCTTGATTTTCCGTTCTATTACGGCGCAAACCTGGACGCTCTGCACGACGAGCTCACCAGTGAGGTGAACAATCTGCATATCACCCTGTGCTATCCGGAAAACCCAAAGGGCAAAATGGTGGAATACCTGCCGCGCCTGCTGCGCGTATTTGAGGACGCGGCGCGGGAAAACTACCATTTAAATATCACGTATCAAAAAATCGAGGAATAAGCCGCTGCTTTGCGGCTAAACAAGGAAAAAGGGCCGCCCGTGCCGCCTTCACCCGAGAAAGTGAAGGCGACGCGGGCGACCTTATCCATTTTTGGAGCGCTTGCGGCATAGCTGTTAAAGCCGCTATCTTCTACCAAACTTTTTGATAAGCACGTAAAGCTGCCGCGCAAGCTTGGATTGCTCCTTGGCGCTGCGGTTTTGCATACGGGCAATCAGGGCGGTGAGCTTTTCGCCCGCAAGCACCAGTTGACCGTAAGCGCCGGAGGCAGCCTGCTGCCTGGCCGTCTGCTTGGTTGCCTGCTTCGCGGAGGGCTGGGGCGCGCTGCGCTGGGGCAGAGCGTCCATGGCGGCGGCTTCACGGCCGGGCTTCTTGAGCCGGACATGGTTGCCCTCGGCCACCTTTTGAAGCGGCGCCAGCTCCCAGCTTTCACCGTTGTAGGGCGCGGCGGCGTCCAGGCCCATTTCATTGCGCAGGCGTTCGGCAAAGGTTTCGGGCACCTCGTCCTCGCCGTGAACAACGAATACGTGCTGCGGCTGGGGCACAAAGGTGGAAACCCATTTCAGCAGGCCGCTGTTATCCGCGTGCCCGCTAATGCCGGCCAGCGTTTCCACATGGGCGCGCACGCTGATGGTTTCGCCAAACAGCTTAACCTCCTTCGCGCCGTCTACAATGCTGCGGCCCAGCGTGCCCACGCTTTGATAGCCCACAAACAGCACGGTGCATTCGGGCCGCCACAGGTTGTGCTTCAAATGATGGCGGATGCGTCCCGCATCGCACATGCCGCTGGAGGAAATAATCACCTTGGGCGTTTCGTCGGTATTGATAAGCTTGCTCTCGTCCGCGCTGACGGCAACCCGCAGGCCGTCGAACAGGAGGGGATTTACGCCCTTGCGAATCAGCGCCAGGGTTTCCGCGTCGGCGCATTCAAGGGTATTTTCATTGAAGACATTGGTCGCCTCAATGGCAAGCGGGCTGTCCACATACACGGGGAAGCCGTCGTGGCCGTGCACCAGGCCCTCCTGCTTGATCTGGCGGATGAAGTAGAGCATCTCCTGCGTGCGGCCCACCGCAAAGCTGGGGATGACCACATTGCCGCCGCAGTCAAGCGTATCCTGCAAGATGCGGGTCAAGGAGGCGATGTAATCCGGCTTGGGGCCGTGAGAGCGGTCGCCGTAGGTGGATTCCATCACCACGTAATCCGCCTTTTGCATGTACTGCGGGTCGCGCAGGAGGGGCTGATTGAGATTGCCCACATCGCCGGAAAAGACGATTGTTTTGGTTTCGTCGCCCTCGGTAACGGATACCTCGATGGAGGCGGAACCCAGCAGGTGGCCCACGTCCACCATGCGAATGGACACGCCGGGAAAAATCTGCACCGCTTCATTATAGCGGCAGGGGCGGAACAGCTCGTGCGTTTTCAGGGCGTGCTCCTGGGTATAAAGCGGCTCTACGGGCGGCTTTCCCTGCCGCTGCGCCTTGCGGTTTTTCCACTCCGCGTCGCTTTCCTGAATGTGCGCGGAATCCAGCAGCATGATTTTGCAAAGGTCGGTTGTGGCATAGGTGGCGTAGATCGGGCCACGGAAGCCGTTTTTGTATAATAGGGGCAGGTAGCCGCTGTGGTCGATATGCGCATGGGTAAGTAGTACGCAGTCGATTTGGTTTTCCGCAATGGGCAGGGAGGCGTTGGCGTACAAATCCACGCCCTGTTCCATGCCGTAATCCACCATGATGTTTTTTCCGCACGCGTTTAACAGGAAGCGGCTTCCCGTTACCTCGCGCGCCGCGCCCAAAAAGGTTAGCTTCATAGGTTGGTTTCCTCCCGTTCAATCCAATAGCGCTGTGTGACGCGACCTTCCCGCGCAACCTCGTTTTCCAAAACGCCGCCGTTCTTTTGAATGGTACGCGCGGAGGCGATGTTTTGCTTGTCACAGGTAACAAGCACGCGGCTGATACCCATGCGTCCGCACAGCCTGAGCGCTTCCGCCAGCATGCAGGAGGCGTAGCCCCGACGGCGGCAGGATTTGCGCACGCTGTAGCCGATATGCCCGCCAGACTGTAAAAGCCCGTCGTTGAGGCGGTGACGGATATCGATCATGCCCACCAGCGCGCCGGTTTGCCCGTCCAGCGCCAGTAGCGTGGTGGCCGGAACCATCCCGGGGCGGACGGTTTGCTCGCTTTGGTTATCGCGCACCGCGCCCAGCCATTCCTGGAAGCCCTGCGCGGATTGCAGGTGCTTTTGCAGCCCGGCGGTGCCGTCCATGCTGTCGCCGCTTTCCAGAAATTCCAGCCGGTACGCCATCACGGAGGCTTCGTCCCCTTCTGTGGGAGGAACCAGGCGCACAGGGGGCACAGCGTTTAAGGAAGCAAGCTGGGCGGCCGTATACTCGCTGTAAGCGCATTGGCGCAGGATTGCCTCCAGGGCCTTGCGGCGCAGGGGAATCATGCGGCAGGGCAGGGCGTTTACGGGAAACCAGCGAAGCGCGGCGCATTTTTCGGGCTCGGCAATCCGGGGCTCGCCTGTGAAGCGACGGATGGTAAAATAAAGGTCGTAATACGTGCGGCCATCCGGGTTCCCCACGCGGTGACACACATGGGCGAACGCGGCGTCCGACGGCTGAACGCACAGGCCGGTTTCCTCGGCGCATTCGCGCACAAGGGCCTGCGTGGCGGTTTCTCCCTCCTCAACATGGCCGCTGCCCGCAAAATCCCAATAGCCGTCCATGAAGCCGGTTCCCTGGCGCAGGTGCAAAAGCACCTCCTTGTCCTCTTTTCGGAGGATGACGGGAAACACGGTGGAATAGGCGCGAAAATGTTCAGCCATGATCAACAGCCTGCCTCTCCGGCGTCGCTAATCCAAAAGGGTGGGCAACTGACGTTCAATATCGCGCGCGGCGCGTTCGTAGGCGGCATCATCACCGCCAAAGGGGTCGCTCACCGGGGGATCTCCAAACGCGCGCACAGGCGTTTGCAGCCCGGGAAAGCGCGCGCGCAGGGCGCTAAGATGACTCTGGCTCATGCATACAACCATGCCGGCGCTTTCCAGCAGAGCGCCGGTCACAGGCTGGGAACGATGGCTTTCCAGCGAGAGGCCGCGCCTGAGCATGGCGCGCTTTGCGCCCGAGGAGGCAGGAGCGCCCGCATCGGCGTAGATTCCCGCGGACAGGGCGCGAATGTCGCTTATATCGCGCCGCTCAAGCAGGGCGTTCATCATGCATTCGGCCATGGGGCTACGGCAGGTATTGCCTGTGCAAACGAACAAAATGGTTTTCATGGCGCAATTTCCTTATCGGCGTCTAGAGTGCGGAAGGCGGCGGCGCGGCTCAGGCGGTTCATGATGGCAAGGCCGATGCCCTCGGGCGGCAGCACCTCGCAGGTGAGGGCTTCAACGCCCTCTCCGTCCATTTGGCGCAGCACGGCAAACAGGCGATGCGCCACGGTTTCCGGCTGGGCCAGCCTGCCGATGGAAAGCGCGTTCGCGCCCGCCGCGCGGTAATCGTCCAGATGCTCCTCAAAGGCCAGGATACGCGCGCTGCGCCCGGCGGCAACGGCCTCGCGGTACAGGCGCAGGGACAGCGCCTCTACATTGGTCTGCTGGCCGGTGACAAGAGTAAGCTGGCCGCCCGGCGCATAGTGGCGGTACCGCATGCCGGGGGAAAGGGCGCGCTCGCCCTCGCGTAGGGGACGGAGCACGCTGTCGGCTACGCGCACTTCCTTTAGCACGGTCAGCAGCATCTCGGGCGTAACCCCGCCCGGACGCAGCACGGTGGGAATATCGCTGGTCATATCCACAACGGTGCTTTCCAGGCCCACCTGGCATTCGCCGCCGTCCAGGATAATGGGCAGCTTGCCGTGCAGGTCGTGGTAGACGTGCATGGCGGTGGTGGGGCTGGGCTTGCCGGAGGTGTTGGCGCTGGGCGCGGCAACCGGCACCCCGCACGCGCGCAAAAGCCTTTGCGCCACGGGATGCGAGGGAATGCGCACCGCCACGCTTGGCAGCCCGGCGTTGACCACCTCGGGAATGCACGGCTTTTTGGGCATGAGCAGCGTAAGGGGGCCGGGGCAGAAGCGCTCCATCAACGCGCGGGAGGCCGGGCTGATATGGCACAGCGGCGCGGCGTCCTCGGGCGTGGGCACATGCACAATGAGGGGATTGTCCGCCGGGCGGCCCTTGGCGGCAAAAATCGCGCGCACTGCCGCATCATCCAGGGCGTTGGCGCCCAGGCCATACACCGTTTCAGTGGGCATGCCCACCAAGCCGCCCTCGCGCAGCACGCGCGCGGCGGACGCAATGGCCTCATCCGTGGGTTGCAGAATTTGCGTATCCATCAAAACACCTTGCTTTTTGATAGGGTCGCGAAAGGGCGCACCCTTATGCCTGGTTCAGTTCCTTGAGCTTTTCCGCCTGCTCGGCCAGGAGCAGCGCGTCAATCACCTCGTCCAGGCCGCCGTCCAGAATGTCGTCAATTTTGTACAGCGTAAGGCCGATGCGGTGATCCGTTACGCGGCCCTGAGGAAAGTTGTAGGTGCGGATGCGCTCGCTGCGGTCGCCGGTGCCAATCTGCCCGCGGCGGTTGGCGGCGTAGGCGCTGTCCTTTTCCTCGCGCAGCTTATCATACAGGCGGCTTTTGAGCACGCGCATGGCCTTGTCACGGTTCTTGATCTGGCTTTTCTCATCCTGGCAGGTTACCACCAGCCCTGTGGGCAGGTGGGTAATGCGCACGGCGCTATCCGTGGTGTTTACGCATTGGCCGCCGTGGCCGGTGGAGCGGTATACGTCGATGCGCAAATCCTTGGGCTCGATGACCACGTCCACGTCCTCCACCTCGGGCAGCACAGCCACGGTGCAGGTGCTGGTGTGAATGCGTCCGCCGGATTCGGTGGTGGGCACGCGCTGCACGCGGTGCACGCCGCTTTCATACTTCAGACGGCTGAAAGCGCCCGTGCCCACGATGGTAAACACGGCCTCCTTCACGCCCCCAAGCTCGGTCATATTATAGCTGACGGGCTCCACGCGGAAGCGGTGCCGCTCGGCGTAGCGGGTATACATGCGCAACAGCAGCGCGCCAAACAAGGCCGCTTCATCGCCGCCCGCACCCTGGCGGATTTCCACCACAACGTTGCGCTCCGCGTCAGGATCCTTTGGCAACAGCAGCAGCTTTAATTCATGCTCCTGGCGTACCCTTTGCTCCGCCAGCCCGTCAAGCTCCATTTGGGCAAGCTCCGCCATATCGGGCTGAGAAAGCAGCTCCTTGGCGCCTTCGATATCCGAAAGGGTTTTTTGATAAGCGCGATAGGCGTTTACGGCGGGCTCAAGCGAGGCATGCTCCTTCAAAAGCTTCTGCCATAAAGCCTGATCCGCGATAATCTCGGGCTGGCTGACCGCTTCGGAAAGCTCCTGATAGCGGCCGATCATCCAATCAAATTTTTCAAACATGGGGAAAATCCCCTCCTTGCTTTTCAGTATGGGAAAAACCGAAAAGCGCTATGTAAAATCCTCCGCACGGCCGCTCACCACGCGCGGCATGCCATACAGGTCGTTATGAACGCAAACGCCATCCAGTCCGCTTTGGCGGAACAGCTCCGCCACCGCATGGGCCTGCCCGTCGCCGGTTTCGACCGCCAGCATGCCGCCGCTTTGGAGATGCGCGGGCGCCTCCGCGGCGATGCGGCGGTAGAAAGCCAGCCCGTCAGGACCGCCATCCAGCGCCATGCGGGGCTCGCGCCGCACTTCCGCTTGCAGGCAATCGCAGTCCGAGGTGGAAATGTAGGGGGGATTGGACAAAATGAGCCGAAAGCGCTGGCCTGAAACAGGCGCAAACAGATCGCCCTGAAAAAAGCGGATTTCCGTACCGGCGTGGCGCGCGTTTTCACCAGCCAGCCGCAGCGCATCCGCGCTCAGGTCGGTTGCGCATACAAGGGCGGCGGGGCATTCGTGCTTGAGCGCAATGGCAATGGCCCCGCTGCCGGTACACAAATCCAGCACAGTGGGCGCGGAAGCCTGATGCGCGTCCTGGGAGCGCAAAAAGCGGATTCCCAGCTCGCACAGGGTTTCGGTTTCCTGGCGGGGAATGAGCACCCTGCCGTCCACCTTTAATTCCAGGCCGTAAAAGCATTGCGTGCCCAGCAGGTATTGAAGCGGCTCCCTTTGGACGCGCAAAAGCAGGAGCGACGAAAAACGCTGCTCCTGCTGCGCGGTAAGCATTGCGGAACGGTTCATGAGCATGACAAGACGGTCAACGCCCGTGACGTGCGAAAGCAGGAGCTCCGCATCCATACGGGGATCGGGAATCCCTGCGGCTTCAAAGGCCTGTGCGGCGCTTTCCAGGGCTTGCTGAATGGTCATGGCGCCCATTCAGCCCGCTTGGCCAGCCTGCGTGGCTTCAGGAGCCGCCTCCGGGTTTTCCGCAGGCGGCGTATAACCGGGATCGGCAATGCGGTAGTCCTTAATAACGGTATAGCCCTCCGGCGTGGTTTCGCATCCCTTGGGCAGGCCGTGAAGCGCCACGTTCATGGAAACGATGGCGACCTCCAGCATTTCGTCTGTGGGGGGCTTGGTGGTAAGGCGCTGCATTTGCATGCCGGGCCAGCGCAGCGCGCGCACCAGCTTGCTGTCGCTGTGGGCCAGGCCCTTGAGCACCTCATAGCTGACCCCGGCCACGATGGGCAAAAGCAGCAGGCGGCTGCCCAGGCGAAGGAAGAAGTTGGTGCCCTGATAGCCTACCAGGGTGAAAAGAATAATGGAAATGACAAACACAATCAACAAAAAGCTGGTGCCGCAGCGCGGATGCAGCGTGATGAACTGCTGCGCGTTTTCCGGCGTGAGGGGCAGGTCGTGCTCGTGACAGTAGACGGTTTTGTGCTCCGCGCCGTGATACTCAAACGTGCGGCGCACATCCGGCACCTTGGCGCAGAAAAGAATATAAGCGATCAGGATCAGGATGCGCAAAATACCGCTTAACAGGTTTACCAGCCAGTTCATGGAGGAATCCGGCATCCAGCTCTTCAGCAGCCGGGCGAACAGCTCCGGAATAACGAAAAACAGGCCCAGCGAGAGGATAACGGCCAGCACAATGGCCACGCCCATGACAATTTTATCAATGCCCTTGCCCAGCTTTTTGGACAGCCATTTCTCAAACTTGGTAGGCTCCTCGTCCAGCATGCCCAGCATTTGCGTGCTTTCCTCCAAAACGCCCATGCCCATGGAGAACATCTGCACAAAGTTGACCACGCCGCGTACCACTGGCCAGCCCATCCACGGATGCTTTTTGGAAAGCGGAACATAGGGGGTACGCTTGGTAACGATATCGCCGTTTGGACGGCGCACCGAAATGGCGATGGCGTCGGGCGCTTTCATCATTACGCCCTCCATAACCGCCTGGCCGCCGATATCCACCCGCTTGCAGGCGGGTTGAGAGTTGTTTTGGCTCATGTGAATCGTGTCCTTTCCGCGCGCCGTGCAAAAAGCCTATAAACGCACATTCTCTTTACATTCGACATTGCGCGGCGCGTTTCCTGCCCGCAGACGGGCGATAAACGGAGATACATCAAAAAGAGCGCCAAAAGGCGCTCTTTTGAATGGCTTATTCCATGTTGAAACGCTTTTTGAAGCGATCAACGCGTCCGCCGGTATCAACCAGCTTTTGCTTGCCGGTAAAGAAAGGGTGACACTTGGAGCAAATTTCAACCTTCAGCTCGGGCTTAACCGACCCCGTCTCAAACGTCTCACCGCACACGCAACGGACGATGGACGTGCCATATTTGGGATGGATCTTTTCTGTCACGCATTCTCACCTCTTTTGCGCATGCTGTGGGTTGTCTTAAACCGCACGATGAATTATAGCATAGTCGTCATGCTTTTGCAAGGCTTTTTTACGCGGGTTCCCATGGTTGTGAAGGGAGAGCCGAAAAAGGGATTGCGCGCCTTGAAAAGGCCTTTCCGGAGGGTGCGCGCCGGGAAGCAAAAGCGCATCCTGAAACAAAACGCATTATGCCTTATATACGCACACAAACTCCTCGCATACAATGTTCATCCGTTCATCAAAGGCCATGCCCGCGGTGGAAAGACAATCGTTGAAAAAGGCTTTGTGAACTGCCCTCCAGTATGCCAGCGAACGGTCGCCCTCGCCCTCTTTGTACGCATGCGCCGGGGAAACCTCGTCAAAGGGCATAACGCGAACCCTTGTGGTTTGGATGATGCATACGGCCTCTCCCCTTGCGTTGAGCACAACGCTGTGTGCCCCGATGGCGGGAAGCGGCTCGTTTTCCAGCTCATATAGCGCATAGACGGATGCGGTCGCGGTCTTTCGTCCCGTTACCACCAGCCCGGCTAACGTGTCTGCGTCGCCGCCAAACGCCCACGCCTCATAGCCGCAGGCGCGGGCGGCGGGGCATTCCGCCTGAAAGCGGTCCCATAATTGCTGTGCCGTCATGCAGCGTACCCTCCTGGAAGATTTCAAGAAAAGGGCGCGGGCGTTCCTCACAACGCCGCGCGCCCTTGATTCGATCGCTCACCTGGTTTCGTTTTCCCTGGTCAGCGCGTCGATGGCGGCCAGCTCATCCGCCGTAAAATCGGGGGAGTGGATGATGGCGCAGTTCTGCGCAATCTGCTCCGGCTTGCTGGCGCCAATGAGCACGCTGGTCACGCGCGGATCGCGAGCTACCCAGCTCAAGGCCATTTCCGCCATGCTCTGACCGCGCTTTTGCGCGATGGCGTTGAGCGCGCGCACCTTGGCAAGCAGCTCCTCGGTGAGCTGATCGGGCTTGAGGTAACGGGGATCATGCCCGGCGCGGCTGTCGGCGGGAATACCGCCCAGATAGCGCTGGGTAAGCACACCGCCCCGTAGAGGGGAAAAGGCAACCATGCCCATGCCCAGCAGCTCAAGCGTGTTAAGCAACCCATCCTCCGCGCCGCGGGCCAGCAGGCTGTAACGGTTTTGGTGGATGAGGGGATGCACGCCCAGCGCTTCCAAAATGGGCACAGCCCTGCGCGTCTGCTCGGCGGTGTAGTTGGAAAGGCCCACATACAGCGCCTTGCCGCTTTTGACGATATCGGCAAGCGCGGTCATGGTTTCTTCCAGAGGCGTTTCCGGGTCGGGCCGGTGATGGTAGAAGATATCCACATAGTCCAGCCCCATGCGCTTTAGGCTTTGATCCAGCCCGGCGATGAGATGCTTGCGGCTGCCCCAGTTGCCATAGGGGCCCGCCCACATATCATACCCAGCCTTGGTGGAGATAATCAGCTCGTCGCGGTGAGGCCGCCAATCGCGGCGCATGTGCTCGCCAAAGCTGCGCTCGGCCTCGCCATAGGGCGGGCCATAATTATCCGCCAGGTCGAAATGGGTAATGCCATGGTCAAAAGCCGTGCGCAGAAGGGACTGCTGTACGCCAAAGGGCGTGATATCGCCGAAATTGTGCCACAGGCCCAGCGAAAGCAAAGGTAACCGCAGGCCACTGCGGCCGCAGCGGCGATAGGACATATCGTCGTAGCGCGCGGCGTTGGGGGTATACATGGCGAAGCCTCCTTACAGCTCAACCGTGGCTTTTTCGATGGCCTTGCGGAATTCCTTGATTTTGCGGTTGATGGTAAGGAAGGATACCAGATCCACAACGCCCTCTACCAGCAGAGATACGCCCACAAACTGCGTAAGGATCGAAGCGATGAAGGCGGGGCTGGTAATGGCCAGCGCCCCCAGCACAAAGGACAGCAGCGCGCCGATAAGGGTAATCCACCAATGGCTGTCGCCAATGCGCTTGAGGTCAACACTCATCTGCACCTTGCCAAAGCCGCCCACCAGCAGCGCCACGCCCCATAGGAACGGCAGCAGCGAGGACACAAACAGAGGATTGAAGAACAGAAGCAGGCCAATGCACAGCATTACCAGGCCCAGGGCCAGCTGCACGCCCATCACGCCCTCCAGCACGCTGCCGCGAAGGTAAGAAACGATGCAGCGCACGCCGATCACGCACAGAATGGCCGCCAGGGCGAAATTTGCGATGCTAAGCGCCAGATTGGGCAATAGCAAAAGCAGAAGGCCGCACACAAAGTAGAACAGAATCGCGGTAAAGTAAGACGAGTTACGATTGAAATCCCTGGTAAAAAGCTTCATAAGCAACTTCCTTTCTGATGAAAGCGGTCAGCGGGTAAAGAAGGCATGGATGGTTTCGATTACGCGGGCACAGTCGGGTTCGGTGAGTTCATAGTACATGGGCAGGCGCAGCAGGCGCTCGCTTAGGGCGGTGGTGTAGCGATCTTCGCCCGCAAAGCGGCCAAATTTAAGACCGGCGGCAGCCGAGTGCAGGGGAACGTAATGGAACACGGCGCTGATACCCCGTTCCCTGAGGTAGGCGATTAGCGCGGTGCGCTCCTCAAGGCTGCGCAGAAGAATGTAATACATGTGCGCGTTATGCGTGCAATGCGCGGGCACCTTCATGCGGGTTAGCGCACCGGCGGCCTCCAGATCCGCAAGGCCAGCCGCGTATTGATTCCAGCGCGCCATGCGGGCGGCGGTAATCTGCTCGCGCGCTTCCAGCTGGGCCAGCAGGTAAGCGGCGTTCATTTCGCTGGGCAGAAAGGAGGAACCGATATCCACCCAGGTATACTTGTCCACCTGGCCGCGATAGAAACGGCTGCGGTCGGTACCCTTTTCACGGATGATCTCCGCGCGGTCAATCATGGCGGAATCGTTGAGCACGACGGCGCCGCCTTCGCCCATGGAGTAGTTTTTGGTTTCGTGGAAGCTAAAGCAGCCCACGCTGCTCATGGTGCCCGCCTGGCGGCCCTTGTACAGGGAGCCCACGGCCTGGGCGGCGTCCTCCACCATGGCAAGGCCGTGCTCCCTGGCAATGGCGTTTAACGCGTCCATATCGCAGCACACGCCGGCATAGTGAACCGGCGCAATGGCGCGCGTTTTGGGCGTGATGGCGGCGCGCACGCATTCGGGATCCAGGTTCATGGTATCGGGGTCAACATCCACAAATACAATCTTCGCGCCGCGCAGCACAAATGCGTTGGCCGTGCTCACAAAGGTGAAGGAAGGCATGATAACCTCATCGCCCGGCTGAATATCCAGCAAAATAGCGGCCATTTCCAACGCGGTGGTGCCGGAGGTGGTAAGCAGCGCCTTGGGCGCGCCGGTGAGGGCCTCCAGCGCTTCGTTGCAGCGGCGGGTAAAAGCGCCGTCGCCGCAGATTTTGCGGCTTTCAATGGCCTGGGCCACATAGGCGGAGCATTGCGGAACATAGGGGGGAATATTAAAAGGAATCAACACGTTCGCCTCCCAAAAACTGAGATACCTGTTTCTATTATATCACACGGACAGGTTTCTGTCATTCCGCTTTTGCTTGAAGCGCGTTAAGCCCTCGCAGATACAGCGAAACGATGTCAATGTCGCTGGTTTTGTACAGCATGCGGCTGCCCACCACGTCCTCCACCTCGCCGATAACGGGCTGACCGTGGTCGTACAAAAGATCCACCCCGGCCATATGGAGCGGCGCTCCCGCGCGGCTAAAGCGGTCGATGACGGCCTCGGCCAGCGCGCGCTCGTGCGGGGTAAGCGTATGCAGTTCAAACTGGCCTCCCCGCTTAAAATTGCTGACAACGCCCACCCTGGCAGTGCGCATCACCCCGGCCAGAATGCGCTCGTGAAGCACATATACGCGCAGGTCGCGGCCAGGCTGGCTTACAACGGCCTGCTGCAAAAGCGGTTCCGGCTGAATGGCCGCCACGGCGGCCTGCCATTCCCGCGCGTTTTGAACCAGCGCGACGCGGTCGCCGCCATGGCTGCACGCGGGCTTCACGATAACCGGCCAGCGCGTGCCCGGCGGCGGCTGCGTTTGCCCGCACGGCAGAAAGACGGTTTGCGGCATGGGTAGGCCGGATAAGAATTGATGGGTAACGCGCTTATCGTTACAGATGGCGCATACGCGGCTGCTGTTAAAAACGGGCACGCCCATGCGTTCAAAGTGGAAGCTGACAAGGCTGCTGCGCTGGCGCGACAGAATGGCCCGGGGATGCGCGGGTATGCCCGCACGCAGGCAGAGCGGTTTGCCATCCTCCGCTATTTCCAGGCTAAGCTCATCCAGGCAGACGGGCGCAATGGAAAGCCCCAGCGCCTCGCCGCGCTCGCGCATGAGGGACGCAAAATCGCGATTTGCTTCAAAATCGGGCCGGTCATAGAGCAGCCATAGCTCGTTCATTTATTCACCCAGCCTTTTGGCGATATGCCGCATAATTTCCACTGCCATGTTGATACCGGTGCATTCCAGCGTGGTTTTGAAATGCGCGTTGGAGTTGACCTCGCACAGGACAGGGCCGTCCTTGCCAAAGAGCACGTCCACGCCCGCAAAGTCCAAGCCGAGCGCCTCGCAGGCGCGGATGGCCAGCGCTTCTTCGGCGGGCGTGGGGGAATAGGGGGCCATGCCACCGCCGCGGCTTAAGTTGCTGCGAAAATCCCCGTCGGTGCTATGGCGCAGGATGCTGGCTACCACGCGGCCGCCTACCACGTTCAGGCGCGCGTCGTGGCCGTAGCTTTCGCGGATAAGCTCCTGGAACAGCAGGGGCGTTCCGGCGAGAGCACGCACCTTTTCACGCAGTGCGTCCAGATCATGAAACAAATAGACCTGCTGCCCAAAGGAGCCGAAGCATTCCTTCAGCACAACCGGGAAGCCTAGGCTTTTTGCGGCTTCCTCTACAAAAGCGAGGGTGGTATAGCCTACGGTCGAGAAGGTTTTGGGGGCGAGAATGGTGCGCGGCATGGGGATTCCCGCCTGCTTCAAGCGCAGGTAGGTAAGCGCCTTGTCATCGCACCACAGAATGCTTTGCGGGGAGTTAAAAAGCCTCAGACCGCGCTGCTCAAGCTGCTGGGCCAGGTGCACGTCCTTATCCCAAAAGAGCACGAAGTCAAGGGTGGACGGGTCAAAGGCAGGAGTATCCACAATGGGGCTTAATTCCGCGTTGGTACGCACGTCAAGCTCCATACCCTCGCCATGCGCCGCGGAGAGCAGCGTCATATAGATATCGTCAAATTTGGTGGTGCGCAGGAAGGCGTTAACCACCATTAAGCCGCGCAACATAGCGTTCCTTCTTTCTATCAGGCTTGCAGCGCTAGAACCGCCTC
>JALEIQ010000304.1 GCA_022769795.1 Clostridiales bacterium | reverse complement strand
GATTGAACAGCTTTCTCACATTTTTTATATCACTTTCACGAAGCATTTTATCACCTCTACTTAACTAACCTCAAATTCAATCATCAAGTGGGTACTTTACTATATTATATCTGGTTTCTTGCACAAAGTCAACAATAGTAAAACGAACACTTTTAAATTCATCAAGTGGGTGGTTTAGTATAAGAAAAAACAGCTTGTCCGAGTAAATTCAGACAAGCTGATTTTTTCACATCTCATAATTGTAATAGACATCCTCATCAACTACCATATAAAGATTTATCCATCTCGGAGTGCCGCAAAGTTCGATAAAATAAGGCTTTCTTCCGCCCTTCTTGTATCTATCCTCATCCCATTTCCCAATTCTTTCATAGCTTACAAAGCTATGTACAAATAAGCCGAAAGCATTGGGCTTGTCCGCATAAGGCTTAATTTGGAACATTTCCGATGCTTCTCTGGGCACGGAGGAGCTGGGCCACCTGGAAATGGTTGGCGCCATGGTTTACCAGCTCACCCGAAACCTGAGCGAGGAACAGCTCCGCGACGGCGGCTTTGCCCCGTATTTCACCGATCACGCGCAGGGCGTGTACCCGCAGGCGGCGGCGGGCTTCCCCTATACGGCGGCTACGATGGCTGTAAAGGGCGACCCCATCACCGATCTGCACGAGGATCTTGCCGCCGAGCAGAAGGCCCGCACCACCTATGAAAACCTGCTCATCCTGGCGGACGACCCGGACGTAAAGGACGTGCTGCGCTATTTGCGCCAGCGCGAGATTGTGCACTACCAGCGCTTTGCCGAGGCCCTGGGCATTGTGCAGGAGAAACTGGACGAGCGCAACTTCTACGCCTTCAACCCCGCCCTGGCTTTGAAGAAGCTGCCCTAAACCCACCCCAGGCTGCCGGGAGCGCGAAACGGCGCGCTCCCGGCAAAGCGGGGCCGAACGGGGTCATCCGCGTTTCCATCCGGGAAGCGCGGTGAGAAATGCCCCGAAAAATTGACTTATGCCCCATAATTGTGATACGATAAAACGCGGTGGCGGGTTTTGCGCCGCACGCATTTGGAAGGGAGCGCGGGTATGGAAAAGGACCTGACGCTAAAGGCCGCCCGCAGCCAGCTGCCCCGTTGGGACGGCCCGCTCGCCCACCCGTTTTACAGCAAGGTGGTAAAGCGCCTTCTGGATTTTGGTATGGCGCTTGTGCTGCTTGCGCCCTGCGCCGCGGTGATGCTTCCCATCGCCGTGCTCATCAAATGCACCAGCCGGGGCCCGGTGTTCTATGCGGCGCCGCGCGGCGGCTATCACAACCGCGCCTTCAACATTCTCAAGTTTCGCACCATGGTGGTGGGGGCGGACAGGTACTCCTCCACAACCGCGCTTGACGA
This sequence comes from Clostridiales bacterium, assembly GCA_022769795.1. Lineage (GTDB taxonomy): Bacteria > Bacillota > Clostridia > Christensenellales > Aristaeellaceae > Limiplasma. The sequence continues at coordinate 652 of JALEIQ010000304.1, read as the reverse complement.
TCCCCGCGTAACCAGGGTGGGCCGGGCGCTCAGGCGCAGCAAGCTGGACGAGCTGCCCCAGCTTTTGAACATCCTCAAGGGGGATATGAGCTTTATCGGCCCCAGGCCGGAGCTTTTGCGCTATACCACCCGCTATACGCCCCAGGAGGAATGCATCCTGTGGGTGCGCCCCGGCGTGAGCGACCCCAGCTCCATTAAATTCATCAACCTGGACGAGCTGGTGGGCCACGATGACCCCGAGGCTTCCTACGAAACCAGGATTTTAGGGGAAAAGAACCGCATGCGCGTGGAATACGCGCGCAGCCAGTCCTTTGGATTGGACGCGCGGTTGTTTTTTGAAACGCTTTGGTGCGTGCTTCAAAAGAACCTCAAGGGCAGGGCTACGGCAGCGCGGCCCAACAAGGAGGAACCAAATGAACTGCGAGAAAAGCCTTGATCTGGCGTACAAAATCCGCCTGCACGCGCTGGAAATGACCAGCCTGGGCGGCACGTCGCATATCGGCAGCATCTTTTCCATGGCTGATCTGGTGGCGGTGCTGTATGCAGACGTGCTTCATTACGACCCGAAAAACCCCAAAATGCCCGACCGCGACCGCCTGCTGTTAAGCAAGGGGCACGCGGGCGCGGGCATATACGCCGCCCTGGCGGAAAG
>JALEIQ010000302.1 GCA_022769795.1 Clostridiales bacterium | reverse complement strand
GGCTTGTTAATCAGCCACCGGCCGATGATGACCTTTTGCTGATTGCCGCCGCTAAGCGAGCGGATATGCGTTTTGTGAGAAGGGGTCTTTACATTCATCTGCCGTATCATATCCGTGGTGGCCGCCTCAATGCGCTTCTTTTGCAGCACGTGCAGGCGGCTGCGGAACTTTTTCATTGCAACCACCACTGTGTTGAATGAAATGGATAACGACGGGAAGATACCTGTTTTGCGGCGTTCCTCCGTAATAAGAGCAAATCCGTTTTTTATGGCCTCTTCCGGAGAGCTGTTGAGAATAACCTTGCCATTTTTTCGAATAACGCCGCTTTCGAGCCTGCGGATTCCAAAAAGCGTTTCCACGGTTTCGGTACGGCGAGAACCCACCAGCCCGGCAATTCCTAAAATTTCGCCGCGATGCAGTTCAAAGGAAACATTCTCGCAGGAGGGTTTATAGAAGCCGGTTAGCCCTTTAACGCTCAAAACCACTTCGTCCGACGGCTTGTTTTCCTTCGGCGGGAAGCGATCCGTCAGTTCACGGCCAACCATCATACAAATAATATCGTCAATGGTCAGCTCGGAGGCAGTCCGTGTGGCAATGTGTCTGCCGTCCCGCATAACAGTTACAAAGTCGGATATCTTCAATATTTCTTCCATCTTATGGGAAATATATACGATTCCGCATCCCTTTTGGGTCAACTTGTCTAGGATTTGAAAAAGGTGCTCCACCTCTTTTTCCGTCAAGGAAGAAGTGGGCTCATCCAGAACAATAATGCGTGCATTGCAGGAAACCGCCTTGGCAATCTCGATCATCTGGCATTCGGAAACCGATAGCCGGCCAATCTTTTCTCTGGGGTCCAAATCAATGTTCAGTTCCTGAAACAACGCCAGGGTGTTCTTATACATCGTTTCCCGGTCTACAATGATGTTGCTTTTCCGCGGGAAACGCCCCAACCAAATATTTTCCATTATGCTCAGGCCAAGCACCTGATTCAGCTCCTGATGCACCATGGAAACGCCGCCGTCTAACGCCTGACGAGGATTGGAAAAGTTGGCGGGCTTGCCGTTTATGGTAATCTCGCCCTCATCCTTTTCATAGATGCCAAACAAGCATTTCATCAGCGTGGATTTTCCTGCGCCATTTTCCCCCATAAGCGCGTGGATGCTACCGGCCTTGAGCGAAAAATCCACATGATCCAGCGCCTTAACGCCGGGAAAGGATTTGCATATTCCGCGCATCTCCAGCAAGTAATCGTCGCTAGGCATGTTAAACCTCCCAACAAAATTCAAATTGCGTTTCCCATGCCTGATAGAGCACGGCCAGGCGACGTGCGCTCACAACGCCGCCTGGCCGGGAAACGAACGGATTAATCAAGGATGCTGGCGTAAATATCGCGGGCCACGTTCAGGTTGCTATTGTCAATCGGGATATAGGGCACGCGGATATCCTTCATGGTGCCAAACTCGCCTTCCACATTGGTAAGCACGTCGGCGCCGGTAGCCAGGTTGTAGCACATACGGAAGATGCAGCGGCCTTCCTTGGCGGCGTCGGAAAGGATGGAGCCAATGATGGAGCCGTCCTCAATCAGCGGAAGCACTTCGGGCAGAGCGTTGATGCCCACAATGCCGGATTTGAGGTTCGCCGCCGTGAGGGATTCATAAGCGCCCAGCGTCATAGCGTCGCTGTTGGTAAGCACCATCTCAATGCCATCCTGATATTTTCCAATCCATGCATCCATAACATCCTTGGCTTCGGCGGTTTTGAACTGGCCGGTCTGCACGTCCAAAAGCTCCACGCTCGCGCCCAGGTTTGCAAAGGTATACTGGTTGGCCTCGGTGCGCGCCTCCGCGTCGGGGTGGCCGGGCGTACCCTTGATGATTACATATTGCAGCTTGCCATCGCCGTTTTTATCCAGTGTGGGGTCGGCCTGGAAGGCCTTCCAGGCCATTTCAGCCTGCATCTCGCCGGACTGCTCGGGCGTGGTGCCTACGTAATAGCAGCGCTCGTAGCTGTTCAGGTCGGTTTCAGAAGGGCAACGGTTGAAGAACACAACGGGGATGCCCGCCGCGGCGATCTTTTCAATCATGATGCTGGCGGATTCAGGCGCAACGGCGTTGATAGCGATTGCGTCCACGCCGCGCTGAATCAGGTTGTCCACCTGCTCGACTTGCTTGGACTGATCGTTCTGCGCATCCACCATGAGCAATTCGGCGGTATCGCCGCACTCGTTTTCAATGCTGTTGCGGATATAGGATACATAGGCGTTGGAATAGTCAAAGATCAATACGCCAATCTTAGGCTTTGCTTCCGCCATCGCGGGCTGAAGCACAAGGCAGGCTGCGGCGATTAAAACCAGAATCAGGGTAAGCAAACGTTTCATTGGGACTCCTCCTTTTGTTTTTTGGGGTTTCTCTATCCAAATGGCTTGCGGCCATCTGCGACTAAAT
>JALEIQ010000283.1 GCA_022769795.1 Clostridiales bacterium | reverse complement strand
GCTGCTATCTGGAAAAGCATCGGTTGGGGATGAGGTAGGAGTACCTCGTTCTACCAACTGTGCTATAGCCCCACATCGTTGACCTTTCGGCCAACGCAAGATATTATAACAAACATGTGCCAAAAATGCAATACCCCTTTGAAACTTTTCTGCGGCTTTCCGCAATCATTGCCTTGGCAATGCCATGCGCGCGCTTCACAGCGTGCGCATGTAATTGGCAAAATGGGCAAACACAATGCCAGGCTCCTCCAAAGTGGTATCCCAACGCTTTACCCACTCCAGCGAGTAGAAGCCCTCGTATCCCCCGTCGCGCAGCACGCCGGCGATTTCCTCCAACGGTATGTCGCCAAAGCCCGGCAGGGCGTAGTGATAGCCATCGTCCGTTACAGAGCTGTCCTTAATATGCGTATGGCAAAGCCAAGGGCGCAGGTTTTGATAGGTCACCTCGGGCTTTTCATGCATAAAGCGGTATGGATGGTGCACGTCCCACAGAACGCCCACACCCTCGCAGCTAACGGTGCTCATCAGCCGCGCCAGCTTCTCGCTGTCGCTCCACACGCCATGCGTTTCAATCAGCAGCTTTACGCCGTGCGCCATCGCTTCATGCGCCAGTTCAACGGTTCGCGCCTGCACATACGCCTCATCCACCGCGCCAACGGGCTGCGGCACCGGGGCCGTCGCCATAATGCGCACATAGGGCACGCCAAGCTTCTGCGCCAGTTGAATATAGGCCTTAATCTCCGCCGTAGTCGCCTTTTCCGTTTCGCGCAGGTGAATGCAACAATCGCTGTCCAGGCAGGGGATGGTCAGGTTGAGTCGTTTCAAATCCGCCTTCGTCTTTTCCAGATTCTCATCCGAAAATGCCGGAATGCTTGGCACGGAAATATCCTTTCCCACGCCGCGCACCTCTACGCCGCTGTATCCCAGGTCACAGGCCGTTGCAAGAATCTCCTGCCAGCTCCAGCGGGGACAACCCAGTGTAGAAAAGCTGATCTTCATACCCCTTACGCCTCCATCTTGCATATCCATTGGTGTTATGATATCATTGCAGCATCGCCTGGTCAAGTAAAACCTATCGTTCATCAGGTGAAATATTCACACTTTACTATCTGGGGAGGGATAAATATGGCTAAGCGCAGGCGTGCCCGCAAGGGCATTTCGCTGGGAACCGTCGTTATGCTGATGCTTACAGCCGCCGTGCTGGGGGGCTTTGGAATGCTGCTGCCCAAGCTGACGGGCGTTACGGATGTGCGTACAAATGCCGCCGAGCTTGCCGTAGCCATAGATCAATCCCTTTCGCAGCTAAGCCAATCCGTTATAACCAGCTCTCCGCACGCGGCATCCTCTCAGTCAACGGCCCTTCCGCCCGACCAGCTTGCCACCTATGTTTCCGCGGCGACAGCCGCCCCCTTCGCCGCCACAGAACAGCCCAAGCAAAGCTTTTCCTTCTGCGCCGCTGGCAGCATTCAAATCAATGCCAATGTGCAAAAGGCCATGAAGGATGATACGGGCTACCTCTTTTCCACACTCTTTGGCGACCTTTCGGGCGATTTAAATGCAGACCTGAGCATCGCCACGCTTGAAAACACCGTTATTTCCAGCGAAAAGACATCCGACAGCAACGTTCCTGTGGATATTCTCTCCCCCATCCGTTCCACCGGCGTCAACGCGCTGTGTTTGGGATATAGCGGCGTGCTGAACGGCGGCATGTCCGGCTTGGCCGAAACCAAGGGGGCCATTTTGCAGGCCGGTATTACGCCCTATGGCGCATATGCCTCCCGGCAGGAACGCGACGCTCTTACGCTCATTGACGTAAAAGGCATCCGCGTCGCGCTGCTCAGCTATCAGAACGACCTCACCTCCGCCGGAAAAAAGAAAACCACCGATGAAGAGCGTGCCTTTGCCATTGCGAATCAGCAGCTGCCTGTGATTTCTTCCGAAATTGCAGCCGCGCGCGGGGCAGGCGCGCAGGTTGTGGTGGTTTCGCTGTGCTGGGGCAAGGTGGGGGCCACCTCCCCTACCGATACCCAGTTAGAGCTCGCGCAAGGCATTGCCGATGCTGGCGCGGATATTATCCTTGGTACGCATACCGGCACGCTTCTGCCTGTTCGGGTTCTTACCGCCAACAGGGGCGACGGCAAATACCATCCCGTGCTGTGCGCCTATTCCATGGGCAACCTGTTCACATACGACCGTGAAAAGCGCACCACCCTGGCCAGCATTCTGCTCAAAGCCGAGGTTGTGTACGACCCCGTAAGCAGCTGCGTTGCCTTTGACAATCTTAGCTACACGCCCACGTATTCCTGGCGCGGCAAGGAGGATGGCAAGACACGATACCGCGTCCTTATCAACGATGGGATAACCTATCCCGATTACGTGGACAAGGATCAAAAAAACGTGATGGAACGCTGCTATTCCCTTGTTGAAAGCGTGATGGCCGAAACGTCCGTTCCGCTTGCGCAATAGCTAAGCAAAATTTGAAAATCAGCCCTTCCGTTTATGCCGGAAGGGCTGATTCAGTCTGCAAGAACGCGAACGGTATGCAAAAAGTCACACGCCAGCCCGAGTGGGCTGGCGCGTTTCTCACTTGAAAGCGCTACGGCTTAAGGCCTTTAGGCTCTGCCTCTGCACTTTTATCGGCTTATGCCTCAATAAGCGATTTTCCCGTCATTTCCGCAGGCACGGGCACACCCATGCAGGAAAGCATCGTGGGGGCAATATCGGCCAGGCGGCCACCCTCGCGCAGCTTCTTGCCAACCATATCCGCGCCCACCGCAATGAAGGGCACCGGGTTGGTGGTGTGCGCCGTGAAGGGCTCTCCCGTTTGGGGATCAACCATCTGATCCGCGTTGCCATGATCCGCCGTTACAAACACGCGGCCTCCGTTGGCAAGAATCGCGCTCACAACCTTATCCACGCACTCGTCCACAGCGGCAACGGCCTTCATGGCCGCCTCCATCACGCCGGTGTGACCCACCATATCGCAGTTGGCGAAGTTGAGAATCATCACGTCGTACTTCTTTTCGTTGATGAGCTCAACAGCCTTTTCGGTAATCTCGTAAGCGGACATTTCCGGCTTCATATCGAACGTGGCTACCTTGGAGGAAGGAATCAGCACGCGATCCTCGCCCTCGTTGGGCTTCTCCACGCCGCCGTTGAAGAAGAAAGTCACATGCGCGTACTTCTGCGTTTCAGCAATGCGAAGCTGCGTTTTGCCCAGCTTTGCCAGGTATTCGCCCATGGTGTTCTCAAGCGTTTCGGGAGGGTTAACCACTTCCAAGCCGGTAAAGGTTTCATCGTACTGTGTCATGCTCACGAAGGTTACGGGGAAGTAGCCCTTTCCGCGTGCAAAGCCGTTGAAATCGGGCTGAATAAACGTGCGCGTGAGCTGGCGGGCACGGTCGGGACGGAAGTTGAAGAAGATGACGCTGTCGCCCTCGTTGATGGTGGCAACAGGCTTGCCGTTTTCCATAACCACAGTGGGCTTCACAAATTCGTCCGTTTCTTCCTTGGCATAGCTCTGCTCCACGGCCTGCGCGCCGCTAAGAGCCTCCGCCTGGCCCTTGCCCAGAACCATCGCGTCATAGGCCTTCTGCACGCGATCCCACAGGTTATCGCGGTCCATGGCCCAGTAGCGGCCCATCACGGTGGCAATCTTGCCAACGCCTATTTCCTCCAGCTTGGCCTGCAGTTCCTTCACATAGTCAATGCCGCTGGTCGGAGGCACATCGCGCCCATCCAGGAAGCAATGCACATAGACTTCCTTCACGCCGCGCTGCTTGCACATGTCCAAAAGCGCATACAGGTGCGTATTGTGGCTGTGCACGCCGCCATCGCTGAGCAAGCCCATCAGATGCACGGCCTTGCCGCTCTCCTTCGCGTTGTCCATGGCATGAATCAGCGGATTTTTCTGGAAGAAAGCGCCATCCTGAATATCCTTGGTAATGCGAGTCAGCTCCTGATATACGATGCGGCCCGCGCCAAGGTTCAGGTGCCCAACCTCGCTGTTGCCCATCTGCCCATCCGGCAGGCCCACGTCCATCCCGCTGGCGCCCAGCTGCGTATGGGGATACTTCGCCATCAGCGCATCCAGCTTGGGGGTGCCCTGCTGATAGATCGCATTTCCTTCATGGGCGGGGTTGATACCAAAGCCATCCATGATGATAAGCGCCGTCATGGTTTTTTCCATAGCTGTTATTTTGCTCCTTTTACTTGTTGTACAGCACAACCTGGGTGAAATCCGGGGCCTTGAGGGACGCGCCGCCAATCAGGCCGCCGTCGATCTCCTCCTGCGCCATCAGCCCCTTCACAGTCTTGGGATTCATGCTGCCACCGTACTGGATGCGCACCGCATCGCTTACATCCTTGCCGTACTTGCGTTCAATCGCTTTGCGGATTACTCCGATGGTTTCGTTCGCCTGCT
>JALEIQ010000346.1 GCA_022769795.1 Clostridiales bacterium | reverse complement strand
TAGGCTGATACTTCTCCCGCAAAAGCTGTTCTGCGCTGTGAAATTCGTCCATGGAAATCAAGCCGCTTCCCAGCATGGCGCGGCAAATAGAGAGCATTGCCTGATACCGGATTTCCTTTTCAAAGCCTTGTTGTGTCATTTCCTTACCTCAAAAAAGAAGATCGGATTGAACCGTTATTTTAGGAAACAGCTCAATCCGATCCTATCAAATGATTTTTGCGAGTTTTCCAGATACCCAGCCCACGCGGGAGCCGATGACAATGGCATGCCAGCCATTCTGCGCGGTTGCTACCAGCGGGAAGGTGCTGCCCGGCGCAACGGCAGAAAGGCGCTCATATTCCGTCCCGTTGCCGCAGCGGACGTTCACTTTTCCGCCTTCGGAGACAATCACCACTGTCGTACCAACCGGAGCAGGTTCTTCCGGTGCAGGCTGCTCCGGGGGTTCCGGCTGTCCGTCATCATCCGCAACAGCGTCCATCAGTGCAGCGTGCGTCTTGTCACCGTACTTGCCGTCCGCTTCCAGACCGGCTTTCTTCTGGAACGCCTGCAGCGCCTTTTCCGTTTCCGTGCCGAATTCAGAATCCGCGCCATACTTGGGCAGCGCATAGCCCAGCTGCATCAACAGTTCCTGCAGGGCTTTTACGTCGGAGCCGACCATGCCGCGTTTCAACAGGCGGCTTCCCAACGCAATCTCCGGTATGGAAACATCTGCGGCAGCTTCTCCATACTGGATAAAGGGTAGTTTGTACCAGTACTTCCACTTGCGTTCCTTGACCTTCGTGCGCACACAGCCATAGTTAAAACCGCGCCATTCTACCGCATAGCCGTTGCCGACGTAATAGCCCACATGCCCGTCCGTGTGCAGCGCCAAACCGATGATCTCCGGCAGAGTATCAATCGCGCCCCAATCCATACCCTTGGATTTCGCCCACGAGAACATGGAGTTGGCTCCCTTGTCCGGGCAGCCGTTTGCGCCGTATTTGTTGGAAACAGCGCTGTCCGTGCCGATTGCATCCAGCATGGCCTGACCGCCGTTCGTCCACGCATATCCTTTTGCGCCGCCGATGCAGTCGCAAACCACTTTCTTATCCCGGATGTCCTGCTTGTACCGGCTCATGCGGGACGAGGTGTAGTGAGAGGGATATTGCTTGGCCTTTCGGTTCAGAAGGCTGGTTGTGGCCTTGTAGCCGCAGGTGCCGTACCAATAAGGCTGGCCTACCATCCGCAGACAGTAGGCCGCAAAGTGCTCGTTGGTAAAAGGCGTATTGATTCGTTCGCTCATTCCTGCTCATCCTCCTGTGTTTCGCCCTTTTTCTCATCGGTACGTCCATGCAGCTGCGCGAGCACGTCCTTCATCTTGTCGGGAATGGGCAGGCCGATATGGGCCGCGTTCTCCAGCAGGGACAGCCCCTCGTTGGACAGGTAGAAACAGATCACGGCGCTGCGCAGCGCGGAGCCGGTGCCCACGATGTGAATGTCCACCACGTTGGCCACGCCTACCAGCATCATGATCAGTACCTTCTTGCAGATGCCCCTGAAGCCCACGGCGCTGGACAGCTTCTTGTCGATCACCGCGCACATGAGACCGGTGATGTAGTCAAGCACCATGAAAACGATCAGCGCAATCATCAGTCCGTCCATGCCTCCCAGAAAGTAGCCCAGCCAGCCGCCAATCG
>JALEIQ010000221.1 GCA_022769795.1 Clostridiales bacterium | reverse complement strand
TCGGCGGAAAAGATCGCGCAGCGAGCTTTTTCGACGGCCTGAGCATCGCCCGTTCCTACGGGCGATGCCATACCGCATGGACGCAGTAGTACCATGGTATTATAGCCAGCTAGCGGCGGCTTGTCAACCCAATTAATCCCGCTGCTGTTTTTCCAAAGCGCCGATAAAATCCTTGTACAGCCCTGGCGTGGAATCTGGTATCAGGGTCGCGCCCACGCACTTCTGGTAAAACGCCTGCGGCCCCACGCCGCCGATAACGGCGTATATGTAGCCTTCCTCGCGCAGGGCCCTAAGCGCCCTCAAAAGCAGCGCCTTGCCCACGCCCATGCCCTGGTAGCTTTCCAGCACCTTTGTGGGGCCGAAGAAATCCGGCGCGGTAGCGTTGTAGCACGCATAGCCGATGATCTTCGCGCCCTCGGTGGCGATAAAGCAGCTCACCGGCGTATGGGCGAAACACACGTCGCATTCCCCCGCCGCGCTCACGCTGGAATGCTCCTGCACCCACGGCACCACGCGCAGCTTGTCCGGCGCAAGCGCCCGGCGGATTTGGATGTTTTTCCGCTCCAATGCCTCCAAAACCGCATCCTCCTTAGGCAGCTTGAGCAAATCAACCAGCATATCAGCCATGATACTGTTCCTCCCATCGTTGTTTGGCAATCAGCGCCGCCCCCTGCGCCGCGTCTGCCCGGGGGACGATGACCCTTGCGGCGGGCAAACCGGCATCTATCAGCGCTTCCACCCTTGCGCGCACCGGCGCGCATTTTTCCAGAACGCTGCCCATGAGGGCAACGTCCGCGCCGGGCAGCTTCAGCCGCGTGAGCACCGCCGAAAGCAGCGCGTAAAGCTCCTGCGCCGCGCGGCCCGCAATTTCCTGTGCCACCGCGTCGCCCGCCTCCGCCGCCGGGGCCAGCAGCCTGGCAAACCGCGCGATATCCGCCTTTTGGCGCTTCTCCTGATATACGTATCCCACGATGCTCTTCCGCGACGCGCCTCCCAGCTCCGCCGCCACCGCGTCCTCAAGCAGCGTGGTCGGGCCGCGGCCATCCAGCGCGCGCAGCACCGCCGAAAGCACGTCCCTGCCAATGGCGTAGCCGCTGCCCCCGTCGTCGATCAAGTGACCACCGCCACCGGCGCGCGCCGTCTGTCCCTGCGCGTTGCGCCCGCAGCAGATGGAGCCCGTGCCCGCAATCACCACGGCTCCCACGCCGCCCACCGCGCCGTGAAGCGCGATTTCGTGATCGCCCGCCAGCACAAGCTGCCCGCCGTAGCCGCCTTGCGCCAGCATCCGCCTAAGCAGCGCCGCGGCGTTTGCGTTGCTTACGCCAGCGGCTCCAACGCACAAGGAAACGCATTCGCCGTAGCCGCCCATCCAGTTCAGGCATTCCCGCACGGTGCGCGCCACGGCCTCCGTTTCCGCGCCGTTAAGGTTCAGCGGGCCAAAGCGTTTCCGGGCAAGCGGCGTGCCGTCCGGCTCCGTGCATACCACGGTGGTGCCTGTGCCTCCGCCATCCCACCCGGCCAGCAGCATTTTCATCTTACCTTGCTCCCTTTTCAAGCGGCAGCCTGCCCAGAGGCGCGCATTCGCCCCTTAGCACGCGCGCGGCAATCTCCATGCTTTCATCGTCGTATTGGTATACCGCCAGTCCCGCCACGCCTTTGGGCAGGGCCAAAAGATCGTAGGGGTTGCGCAGCGCCACGCACACCACGGGCGCGGCGTTCAGCGCGGCCAGCGCCTCCGCCAGCCTTAGCTGCCCCCTTTTGATGTGCCCGTTATAGGTGCCCAGCACAATGGCGCTGGGCTTGCCCACCTGCGCACAGATTGCGGCTATCTGCGCCTCGTCCGGATCCACGGGCGTAGCCATTGCCCTGCCGCCCAGCCGCGCCTGCATGGCGCGCGGGAAGCTCACGCTCTCGTCCTCCGGGTTAGAGGCGATGGTCGGCCTGAAGGGATGGCAGCCCAGGAACAGCGGGTTATCCCCCAGCGGCGGCAGCGTGCCGCAGGCAAGCGCCGCGCCCTGCTCCATAATGCGCCGCACCGTTTCGCGGTGCTCGCGGCAGCCCACCACGGTAGCCGCGTCCTGCGCAGCAGGCTTCAGCGCCTGCTTGTAGCGTATGATCTTCTCCACGGAGGCTTCCATCTCCTCCATGGGCAGCCGTCCGCTCTCCACGGCCGCTTTCAGCGCCTCGCAGCCCTGGCGCGCATAGTCGATGCTGTGGGAGGTAAACATCAAATCCACGCCCGCGCAGGCCGCCGCCACAATGCCGTTGACCGTGCCGTAATACGTCTGGATGGCCTGCATCATCATGCAGTCGGATACCACAAGCCCCTTGAAGCCCATGCGCTCCTTTAAAATGCCCGTGATAATACGGCGCGACATCGTCGCGGGCACGCCGTCCGGCTCCAGCTCGGGAAACAGGATGTGCGTGGTCATCACGGCGGGCACGCCCGCCTCAATCGCCGCACGGAAGGGCGCAAGCTCGCAGCTTTCCAGCTCCTCAAGCGTTTTATCCACCCTGGGCAGGCTTAAATGGGAATCCAGCGCAGTATCGCCATGCCCCGGAAAATGCTTGGCACAGCTCAAAACCCCGCCTTTCGTAAGGCCGCGAATCATCTCCACGCCATAGCGGCTCACCGTTTCGGGCGCGTCGCCGTAGCTGCGCACGCCAATGACCGGGTTGTGCGGGTTGGAATTTACATCCATCACCGGGGCCAGGTCGAAGTTTACGCCCAGTGCGCTCAGCTCCCGGCCCGTAATCAGCCCCGCCAGATAGGCGTTGCGCGGTTCGCCTGTGGCCGATACGCACATGGCGCTGGGAACCACAGCCGCGTCCGCACCCAGACGGCTCACCACGCCGCCCTCCTGATCGATGGTAATAAAGGCGGGCAGGCCCGTGGCCTCCCTCACCAGCTCCTGCAACTCCCCACACAGCCGCTTTAATTGGGCGTTATCGCGGATGTTTTCCGCAAACAGGATGATATTGCCCACATAATATTCCCGCACCAGTTCCCGCAGCTCCTTGGAAATCTCATAGCCGGGAAAGCCCACCACCAGCCGCTGACCGATCATTCTTTCCAGCGTCATATGCATTTTGCCGTCCTCCTTACTGATATAGCCAATAGGGCCGCGCGCGCCGAGCAAACGCTTCGCTCTGCCGCCGCCATTGATTCAACAGCTCGTCCACGGGCATGCCCTCGCGCAGCTCGCTCCCGCCGCTGAGCAGGTCGATCATCGGCCTAGTCTCCTCTCCTGCGGGCGGGTTGAAGGCAAAGCTTTCAGGATACATCCGCCGGATTGCGTCCATCAGCTCCACCGCCACGCGCACAGCCTCATAGGCGCGCGCGTCCGTCAGGTGCAGATGCACGCCATGGCACAGTTCGCCCGCGTATTTGCTGGCCGTTGGCGTAAAGTGCGCCTCCGTAACCAGCAGGCCGGGCCAGTTCTTCTCGCGCGCCGCGCGGCACAGCGCGTCCGCGTCGATGTAGGGCGCGCCAATCAGCGCGAAGGGATCAGCCGTGCCTCGTCCCTCGCTCACGTTGGTTCCCTCAAACAGGCAGGTGCCCGCGTAATGCATCGCGTTGGAGAAATGCGGAATGGCCGGGCTGGGCATCAGGAAGGGATACCCCAGCTCCGGAAAGAGCATCTCCCGCCGCCAGCCCAGCATCGGGATGACCGTAAGACGGCAGCCAATTTTGCGCTCCTCGTTTGCCATGCGGGCAAACTCGCCCGCCGTGAGGGAGTACCTAACGGGCATATCATAGCTGCCCACAAAGCTCTCAAACCCCTTTTTCAGCAGACCGCCCTCCACGCGCAGGCCGCCCAGAGGGTTGGGCCTGTCCAGCACAATCAGCTCCTTGTCAAAGCGCGCGCAGTCCTCCAGCGCATACAGAAGCGTGCTCACATAGGTGTAAAACC
>JALEIQ010000203.1 GCA_022769795.1 Clostridiales bacterium | reverse complement strand
CCTGGGGTCCCCCCCCGGCACCCCCTGGCGGAGTATTGGCGGTGCTTGATGCGGTCAAGGCCCTTTTGGCCAAGAATGCGCTGGGCCAGGTTGAATAGCTTTTGCTGGGAGAAATAAGCGTCGTCCGGGGTGGGCGGCGCGTTTAAGATGCGCTGCCATTCCTGCGGGTCGATCTCCAGCTTTTTGAGAATGTACGCCTCGTCCTCCTGCTGCTGTTCAACGGGATAGGGAGGCTGCGCCAGCTCCTCAAGGGCCTCCTCGCGGGTCATCTCGCCGTTGAGCACCAGGCAGCTCAGATGGGCGCGACGCTTGTCGTAGCCAAACTTTTTGGGCAGGTATACGCTTTGGAAGTACTTGGTAAAGCGGCTCTCGAAATGCTTGCCGCCGTAGTATTCCCAGCCAAACTCGCGCGAAAGCAAGTCGATGGCCTCTTTTTTGGAATAGGGCACATAATTAAGCAGATTGATCTTGGTAACACCGGGCAGACCCATCCACGCCTCCCAAAGGGACAGACGCGGATACTTCTTCAGGCTTTTGCCCCGGCCATGCTTGCGGTAGATGCTGTTCAAATGCCAGGTGTCGCGGTAGCTGTGCTGCTGGGTAAAGGGCGCGGACGCGCCCTCGGTGGCAATGTTGGAGCCGTTGAGGATGAATTTCACCTTGTATTTGCGCGCCATCTGGAAAACAGCGGAGCAAAACAGGTGATCCTGCGGCACGTCCAGGTTCGCCACGCCGCTGAGCATGTAGGCGCGCTGTAGCTCCTTCATGGTGGGCCAGTCCATCACATAGGTGTGCAGCTGCACGTTCAGCTTTTGGCACATACGCTCGATGTTGCGCACGGCCATCTCGCTGTTCCAGCCGCTGTCCACATGCACGGCCAAAACGCGCAAGCCCAGCTTGTGCGCCAGGTAGAGCATGTAGGCGCTGTCCACCCCGCCGGATATGCCCAAAATGCAATCATAGGGCAGATCCTTGCTTTTTTCCTTCATAATGGCCACGGTTTGGGCCAGCTCCTTCTCGCTTTCGCCGGGACGGTAGCCGCTTAGGGCGCGCACGTCAAAGTAGCGGGTGCAAAAGGAGCATACGCCGTTTTCATCAAAGGTAACGCCGGGATCGGAGGTATCGGTTACACAGCGGGCGCAAACTTGGTATGGCATTTGTACGCCTCCTACAATCAGGATAAGGGTATCATAGCATCGTAAGCCGGGGGTGTCAATGCGCGGCTATTCGTGCAGCTCAATGGGCAGGCCGTCCGGGTCGCGGAAGAAGGTCATGCGCCCGCCGGTGAATGCGTCCGTGCGGATGGGCTCGCAGGGAATGCCAAGGCCGTTCAGCCAGGAAGCCGCCGCGTCCATGCTTTCAACGCGGAAGGCCAGACGCCTTAGGCCGCGCGGACGGCGTAATCAAGGCGGCGTTCGCGGGGCGCGCCTAGCAGCACGTCGTTACCAAAATCACGTCGTCGCCAATGTTCTGTATGTTTTCCCATGGAATCACCATTCCGCATTTCTCGCCCCGCAGGCTTTGCAGAAACGATGTGTCCGCCGGTACCACAAGGCCGGTCACGCGGCTGTCCACGGTGCAAAACTCAATATCCATCACGCGCCCCAGGCGCTTGCCGTCCTGCACGTTAATGACCTCTTTTGTGCGCAGCTCGGAAAGCGTCAAGCGCATCCCTCCTTACAGGTTTTGCGGGGGAGTACCAAAAGGCTATGCCCGGCGAACGGCGGATAGACCCGGCAGGGGGGCGCGTCCTATGGCGGGAGCAGAGCGGGCTTGGTAGCGAGGCCCTGGAAAATTCATTAGCGAAACGATATATCAGGAGAACTTGAAAAAGCCGGATGCTTCCCCCGCCCTGCGGCGGTAACGCATCCGGCCTTTTTATGCTGTCCTGGACATAGTCCGTCTGGAACCGCGCATCCCGCCTTATTTAAAATACTGCGGATGCTTCTTTTGCAGGGCGTCCT
Organism: Clostridiales bacterium; assembly: GCA_022769795.1. GTDB lineage: Bacteria > Bacillota > Clostridia > Christensenellales > Aristaeellaceae > Limiplasma. Next base: position 10,696 of record JALEIQ010000203.1, on the reverse strand, counting down.
CGTCCACCTTGCTTCGATCCAGGTGCTTGGTAATCAGCGCCTGCGCCTTAACCGTATCCCTTTCGCGGATGGCCTGCAAAAGCTGCTTGTGATCCTCAACGATCTTCGTGTCCTTAATCGTCCACAGGGTAAGCGAACGCACCCGGTTAAAATGCACCATCATGCTGTCCATCAGTTGATAGGTCTGCATCATATTGGTTACTCGAAACAGCTCTCTGTGGAACTTATCATCCAGTTCCAAAAGCTTCCCAGACGCATGATTATCCAGATAAAACTGCTGCAGCTTCAGGTTTTCCTCCATCTCCGACAGATCCAGCTCAACAGGAGATTCGCAGGCGAGCTGAACCACTGCTTTTTCAAGCACAAGGCGCAAAAAGCGGCTCTGGGTTACCATGTTATGGTCTATCAGGCAAATCCTACAGCCGCACTGTGGCAAAACCTCCACAATATTGGTTTTGGCCAGCTCAATCAGCGCTTCGCGAACCGGGGTACGGGACAGACCGAGCTGCGCGGCAAGGTCGCCTTCGCTCAACATGCTGCCCGGAGCCAGGTCCAGAGAGATGATATTGGCCTTCAGAACGCGCAGCGCGTAATCGCGCGCATACTCCTTTGAGTATCTTTCCATCAACTGCATTGTAATCTCCACAATCCTGTTCTTTTATGGGATCGCTTTTCCCGGCACGCCGCACAAACCCTTTGAATCAGTCAACACGCAAGATCACCTTGCAGGCGTTTCCGTTTTTCGCCGCAAACAGGTCAAAGCCCTTTTGATATTCCTCCAGCGGCAGCTCATGGCTAATCAGGTTGCGCGCCAGCTCCGTATGGGAAGCGACAAAGCGGATCGCCGGCTCAAACTGGAACGCCTGATGGCGCGTGCCCAGAAGCGAAAGCTCCTTTTTATTGACCTGCATAAAGTCAATGGGTATAGGCGTTGTTGCGAAGGAATAGGCCACGATACGCCCGGCGGTGGAGGCCATTTGCAGCGATTGCGCCAACACCGAGGGCACGCCGGTCGCCTCGTGGATGACGTTGACGCCCTTTCCATCCGTCAGCCTCATGATTTCCTTCACCACATCCGCCGAGGAAGGGTCAAGCACCGCATCCGCATTCAGTTGGCGCGCCTTTTCCCGCCTGCTGGGGTTGATCTCGGATACGATGCAGTACGCGCCAAGCGACTTGGCCACCAGCATGGCGATCAGCCCGATTGGGCCGGCTCCCTGAACAAGCACCGTATCGCCGGGCTGCGTGCCGCCGCGCGCATTTGCCTGCATGCCGATGGTGAACGGCTCAATGAGCGCCGCGATGGAAAAATCCAGCTCCGGCGGAAGCTTGTGCAGATATTTTTCCTCGGATACAAGGTACTCTGCAAAGCCGCCGTCCAGGTGCACGCCGCGTACCTGAAGATGCTCGCATACGTTAGGCCGCCCGTGATTGCATGCATAGCAGCCGCCGCAGTATACGATTGGCTCCAGCACCACCGGATCGCCCGGCTTTAGCGTGGTAACGCCGGGGCCCGCTTCCTCTACCACGCCCGCCACCTCGTGCCCCAGCACGCGAGGATAGGTGGCGTAGGGATTTGTGCCGTGAGCAATATGCAGATCGGAACCGCAGATACCGGCCGTCTTTACCCTGACGCGAACCTCGGTGGGAGTCTTCATCTGGGGTACAGGCAGCGAAACCAGCTCCAGCTTGCCCGGCTGAATCGCCTGTAAAGCTTTCATCTTGCGCCCTCCTTACAAAGATTGAATGGTTTTCCAAACCTCATCGTCCACGAAAATGCCGTTTTTGGCCTGATCCTCGCGGTACAATACGTAATCTTCGCCAGGGGCAAGAATGCTGGTCACGTTTTCAGCCAGCTCGGAGCTCTTGATATGAGCGATTTCCTTTCTGGTAAGCTCAACCATTTTATTATACTCAATAATTTGCGAGGGGTCAATGATGATGAACACCTGCGAAGCCCTGCCGCAGCTTCCCTTGCCGGTGTTGTCGATATCCGCGGCGCCAATGCCGTCCGTCAGAACAGCGCCCAAGATATCCAGCATAAAGGCAAAGCTGGAGCCCTTCCAGTAGCCCATGGGCAGGATGCGGCGGGATTCCTCAATCTCGCCCGGAATATCCGTCAGCTCGCCCCTGCTGTTGAAGCCGCCCGGGAACGGCAAACGCTTACCGGCCTGGCGCGTCACTTCCAGCTTGCCGTAGGCATATTGCGACATGGCCATATCCAGCATCACCGGATGCGGATCGCCCGGCAGCGCCATGATATAGGGATTGTTGCCAATTTTGCAGGTTTTGCCTCCCCAGGGCGGCATGCAGCTTTCAGTATTGGTCCACAGAATTGCCGCAAAGCCCTGATTGGCGGCGTACAGGCCATAGGTGCCGCCGCGCATCCAGTGGGTGGTATTGTGCAGCCCCACCATGCCGATGCCGTACTTCCGCGCCATTTCAATGCCCATATCCACCGCCGTGAGCGCATTGGAAACGCCGGGGCCCAGATTGCCGTTCAGAATTTTGATGGCGCCCAGATCCTTTTCAACGGTTGGCACGGCGTTGGGCTCCACCCAGCCCTTCTGAATATAATCCACAAAACGCGCCACACGGTTGCTGCCATGGGAGAAGATGCCGTCCAAATTGGATTCGGTATGCACGCGAGCGCACTGCGCGGCGCGCGCCTCCTCCATACCGTATTTCATAAAGACCCGTTTGATCTCGGAATACATTTCATCAAAGCTGACTCTCATTTTACATTCCTCCATTTATACAATGCCGTATACCAGATCGCCAAGGAAGGTAACCGTCTGCGGGAAAATCAGGCAAATTGCGGCCACCAGGAAAACGGTTACCATATACGGCCATGCTTCCTTGGTATAGGTCGCCATATCGCATTTCATCAGCGAGCAGGCGGTGAACATGGTAACGCCAACGGGCGGCGTCATGGAGCCCAGCGAATTGACCGTAATAAAGCACAGGCCAAACACCACAGGATCAATGCCCAGCGATTTGGCAATGGGCAGCAGAATCGGGGTGAGGATCAGGATGTTGGCGATGCATTCCATAAACATGCCGCACACGAGCGTAAGGATCATAACCAGGATTACAAAGAGCCACTTGCTCAGGCCAATGCCGGTGATGAAGCCGGAGAGTGTCTGCGCCGCGCGTCCATACACCAGCGCATAGCCGAAGGCGTTGGCGGCCAGGATGATGAGCATAATCATGCTGATGTCCACCGCCGTGTCCTTCAAAACCTGCACAACCTTCTTGACGGTGAGCTCCTTATAGATGAAGAAGCCAACAAAGATGGCGTACATCGTGGCAAACGCGCCCGCTTCGGAGGCCGTGAACAGCCCAAAGCGGATGCCCACGATCAGGATGACGGGGAAAAGGATTGCCCAGAAGCTCTCCTTTGTCTGTTTCAGCACTTCCTTAAAGGTGGGCGGGTTTTTATGCTCGGGCACATAGCCCCGCTTTTTGGAAATGAAATGCGTGATAAGCATGAAGAACACCGTCATCAGCAGGCCCGGAATGAAGCCGCCGATGAACAAGCGCCCCATGGACACCTCGCCGGTTACGCCATACATGACCAGCGGAATCGACGGTGGAATGGTTGCGGTAATCATACCGCCCATGCTGAGGATGCCGGTGATGAAGCCCCGGCTGTAGCCCTTCTTGAGCATGTCTGGGCCAAGAATCTTGCATTCCATGGCGGCGTCGGACGTTGCCGACCCGGAAATGCCGCCCATCAGCGCGCTTAGAACAACGCTGACCTGCGCCAGGCCGCCGAGCATATGGCCGGTAAGCACATTGGAAAATTTAATAAGGCGTTTGGTGATGCCGGTTTCATTCATGAGGTTGCCGGCCAGGACGAAGAAGGGTATGGCAAGGGTTGTAAAGCTCTGGGCTCCCGTGACCATCTTCTGCGTCACAATCTGCATGGGCAAGCCCTCCGCCAGGAAAAACGCGCAGCTGGATAGGCCGATGGCAAAAGCAACCGGCACGCCCATGACCAGCAAAACGGCAAATGAAATAGCAAGCCAGATCATATGATTGCCTCCGGTTTCTCATTTTGTGGCGGCGTTCGCACAGGTGCGAAACGCCTTGATGTTATCCCATAGCTGCTCGACGCCGGTCAGGAAAATGAGGAAACAGCCGATAGGAGCCGCGATGGTTGCAAAGGAATAGCTAATGGGCAGGGCATTGAACTTGCGCACATAGTTGGCGATGCTCAGCTTCATGCCGTAGTAAAAAACGGACGCTACAAAGGCCATCACCAACAGGGTGATAATGATTTCCAGAACGCATACGGCTTTGGGATTCAGACGGTTTTTCAACAGATCAACGCCCATGTGCTTGTGATGATAGTACGCCAGATCGGCGCCTACAAAGCACAGCCAGGTAAACAGAAACTGCGCCGTATCAACGGACCAGACGATACTAACGCCTACCCAGCGAAGAACGGCCGCAGCAAATACGAGCACAATCAGCAATGCGAGCAGCACGGTGGTAAAAGTGCTCTCAATCCGCAGGCGAAGTTGATTAAACCTATGCATTTTTACCGCTCTCTTTCTAAAGCAGCCGGGGATGCGTTCCCCGGCTCAGACCGTCGAAAAAGCTCGCTACGCGATCTTTTCCGCCGAAACAGGGTTCACCTGCGCCTTCGGCGCGGCCGGTGAACTCTGCAAGGAAACCTTGCTGCGCAAGGCTTCCGAACCCACCGCACATGTCGCTGGGTTCGGATTGTTGTTTGGAGGGCTGCGGCCCTCCAAGCCTCCCAGGGGTTTATCGACAGTCTGAACCGGGATGCGTTCCCCGGCTGCGGATTTGTGGAAATACTCTTACTTGCCGATGGCGGCGTAGATCTCGTTACGGAGCTCTGCCAGGCCCAGCTCCTCGTACACGGAAGCGGTGGAAGCCTTAAACGCGTCCAGATCGACCTCGACGATGGTCATGCCGGCGTCGACCAGCTGCTGCTCGTAATCGGCGTCCGCGGCGATGGTGCCTTCAGAGGCAAACAGACCGGCGGCCTGAGCGGACTCCTCAAGGATGGTCTGGTACTCGGCGGGCAGGGCCGCGAACCAGGGGTCGGAAACAACCAGCGTGAGCATGTGCTGGAAATGGCCGGTTTTGCAGATGTGGCTGGTTACCTCATAGATGCTGGAGCCAACAGCCGCGGCGTAGTTGACCTCAACGCCGTCCACAACCTTGGATTGCAGGGCGTTGTAGGCTTCGGACCAGGGGCACACGGTAGGATCGCCGCCCAGGGCTTTCACAGAAGCGTTTACGATTGCGCTGCCAGAGCTGCGCACGCGCAGGCCGTGCAGATCCTCGGGCTTGGTTACCGCCTGCTTCATGAACAGGTGGCGCGCGCCGGCATACCAGTTGCCGCTGAGAACGCGCAGACCGGCGGGAGCGAGCTTCTCGCACATCTCGGCGTACTCGGGAGTCGCCAGAATCTTGAGCGCTTCGTCATAGCTGTCCATCAGGTAGGGGCCGCCCAGGATGCCGTACTCCGCAACATAGGTGCCCAAACGGCCGGAGTCGGTAATCAGGCCAATGCCCATGCCCATGGTGCACTGCTCAATGAGATCCTCATCCGCGCCGAGCTGAGAGCTGGGATACACCTCCACCTGAATGTCGCCGTTGGTTTTTTCCTCAACGAGGCGTTCAAACTCGCCCAAGCCAAGCGCGATGGGATCGTTGTCGCTCAGGGAGGTGCCCAGCTTGAGCAGATAGGACTCCGCCTGCGCGCCGGTCAGCGCAAAAACCATGAGTAGAGAGAGAACAAGAGCCAGATACTTTTTCATTTGTTTTTCCCCTTTCTATCATTTTAAGGCCTCAGCCTTAAGAATCGCAGTTAGATGGAGCGAACGAAGGAAACACAGTCGGCATAGGGCTTCTCCTGGAAAAACAGCTCCTGCTTGCCCAGCACGAAGCCCTCGACGTCGTATTCGTGATACAGCTTTGCGATCACCTCGCGGGTTGCTCCACCATCCAAAACGACCTTGAATCCATAATCCTTGCGCATTTCCCTAAGCCTGCCGAATTTGGGGTACAGATATTCCATAAAGGAGCGTCCCGCATAGCCCGGATTGACGCCCATCACCATCAGATAGTCAATAATGGGCAGCATATCCCGGATGCTTTCCAGCGACGTGCAGGGGTTGAGCACAAGGCCCGCTTTTTTCCCAAGCGACCGAATCTGATTCAGCGTTTCGCTGGGACAAATCTCGCTTTCGGGATGAATGTAGATGATGTCGGCGCCGTGTGCGGCGATTGCCTCTATATGCCTGTGCGGCTGCATCACCATCATGTGACAGTCAATCAGCTTGGTTGTGTTGGCGCGGATAAGGTCCATCTCCCGCAGCGACATGCCAAAGTTAGGCACGAAGGTGCCGTCCATGATATCCACATGAAAGATATCGATATCCGCCGCGTCCAACAGGCGGATTTCCTGCGCAAGATTTTCGATGGGTAAGTTCAATATGGATGGGCAGAGGATTTTTCTATTCATTTTCATTCCCTCCTGATGGGGCAATTGTAATACTAGTATACTAATATGTCAATAATAGTCGAAAAATTAACAATGCCTCATGAAGCACGCTTAAAGCGGATCGCATTTCCCAATATCCGCTGATATGTGAAGGCGCGTTGAAAAATCCGGAGTTCGGCGATTTCGTCCTCCGCCGGGAGCCTCAAGCCCTTATGCCGCGGGGCTTACAGATAAGCAAACGCCAGCCCGTTTTGGCTGGCGCTGGCGATTTGATTTGTTCTGTTTTTTCTCAAGGAGAAAAATGCCTTTCCCCGCCCGTTCCTCACATCCCGGCCATTTTTTCCCGGATGCGCTCAAGCGCCTCCTGGGTTTTTTCCAGCGTGTTAAACGCCGTGAGGCGGAAATAGCCCTCGCCGCAGGGGCCGAAGCCCGCGCCGGGCGTGCCCACAACGTTGGCCTCGCTGAGCAGCTTGTCAAAGAAGGCCCAGCTATCCATGCCCCGGGGCGTGCGCATCCAGATGTAGGGCGCGTCCACGCCGCCGTATACCTCAAAGCCTGCGGCCGTCAGCCCATCGCGAATGATGGCGGCGTTGCGCAGGTAATAGCGAATGGTGTCCCGGCACTGGGCCGCGCCGTCGGGCGTGTAGACAGCCGCCGCCGCGCGCTGCACAGGATAGCTTACGCCGTTGAATTTGCTGCCCATGCGGCGCTTCCACATCTGGTTGAGCGAAACGGCCTCGCCGTTCGCGCCCAGGCCCTTCACGCCGTGGGGAATAACCATGTAGCCGCAGCGCGTGCCTGTGAAGCCCGCCGTTTTGGAATAGCTGCAGCACTCGATGGCCACGTCCTTCGCGCCCTCCACCTCATAGATGCTTTTGGGCGCGCCGGAGGTGATAAACGCCTTGTACGCCGCGTCATACACAATGATGCAGCCGTTTGCCCTGGCGTAGTCCACAAACGTTTTCAACTGCGCGTGCGTAAGCGTGGTGCCCGTGGGGTTGTTGGGATAGCACAGGTAAATCACGTCCACAGGGCGATCCGGCAGAGGCGGCACAAAGCCGTTTCCGGCGTTGCAGGGCAGGTAGCACAGGCGGTTCCAGCGGTCGTTCACATATTCGCCCGCGCGCCCGGCCATGGCGTTGGAATCCACATACACGGGGTAAACGGGATCCGTCACGGCGATTACCGCATCATCGGAAAACAGCTCCTGCACGTTGCTCACGTCGCACTTCGCGCCGTCGGACACGAACACCTCGTCAAAGCGCACGTCCACGCCCAGCGGCTTGTAATCGTTCTCGATGATGGCGTTTACCAAAAAGTCATACCCGTAATCCGGGCCGTAGCCATGGAAGGTTTCGGCGCGGCCCATCTCCCGCACGGCCTTCTCAAACGCCTCTACCACGGCGGGGGCCAGGGGGCGCGTCACATCGCCAATGCCCAGGCGGATTACGTTTGCGCCGGGATTTTTGGCGGAATATTCGTTCACGCGCCGGGCGATTTCCGCAAATAGATAGCTGCCGGGCAGCTTTGCGTAGTTCGGGTTTACCTTGAGCATCGTTATCCTTCCTCCCAAATCGCGTTTCAGTCCTGAAGCCACTCGCCGTCGTATACAAAGGTGGCGGGGCCGGTCATATACACATGGTTGTCCCGCTCGCTCCACTCGATGGACAGGGTTCCGCCGGGCAGGGCCACCTCAACGGCCCGCTCGCACAGCCCGCCCAGCATGCACGCCACGGCGGACGCGCACGCGCCCGTGCCGCAAGCCAGCGTTTCGCCGGTGCCGCGCTCCCACACGCGCATGCGAATGTGCGTGCGATCCGCCACCTTCACAAACTCCACATTGGTTTTTTGCGGAAAATCGCCGTGGCGCTCAAGCTTGGGTCCGTCCGTGGTTACGGGCGCGGACGCGGGATCGTCCACAAAGCACACCGCGTGCGGATTGCCCATGTTCACCAGGGTGAGCGCATAGGCGCGCCCATCCACCGTTACCTTGTGCCCGATGACCGGCTTGCCCGTGGCCAGCGAGGGAATCTTCGCCCCCTCCAGCTCCGGCTCGCCCATGTCCACGCGCACGCTCTGCGTGGAGCCGTCCGGGGCCAGGTTCAAATGCAGCATCTTTACCGCCCCGCCGGATTCGATGGTGAACACCGTTTTGTCCGTCAGCCCGCGGTCGTGGCAATACTTGGCCACGCAGCGTATGCCGTTGCCGCACATGCCGCTCTCGCTGCCGTCGTTATTGAACATCTGCATGCGAAAATCCGCGATTTTGCTTGGCAAAATCATAATCAGCCCGTCCGACCCACAGCCGAAATGATACCGGCTCATGCGCACGCTCAACGCCGCCGGGTCGGGCACGGTTTCCTCAAAGCCGTTGATGTAAATATAGTCGTTTCCAATTCCTTCCATTTTGGTAAAACGCATTTTTCCACCGCCTTTCAGAAGGGAACGGTGTTAGTATATCACAGTTGGCTCCGTTTTGCACCTGTAACCCGCCATGGAAGTAAGGCATACAAAAAAGGAACTCGTCAACAGCAGGGGTGAGGTTTTTACCGCCACCCAAAAGCAATTGCAAGAAAATTCCAGAAGGATTGATTCTTTCAGGGAATTCCTGTATAATACTGTCATAATCAATCGATAAAAAACAAGGAGGGTTTCCACATGAAAAGGTTTATTGCCCTGTTTCTTTTTCTTGCGCTTCTTTGCTCTTTTACCTTCTCTTTTGCCACTCCCCTCAATTCCCGCGATGAAATGGCAAATGTCATCAATAACTTGATTTGCATCCGGCCCCACTTCTGAATCCGATATCGAAGCTGAATGCTTTTATCTCGAAAAATCCGGTTCCTTCGCTATTTGTATCGTTTCTGATGATATTATGAACGCCGCAGCAGCCTGCTCTGATCGTAAATCCACAAAGGCTTGGACTGCTTATAAGGCTTCTGTCTATTCCATGTATGAATCTGCTCTTGAACTTCTTCAAACCTTCGGTCATTCTGATGCTGGTCTGTTTCTTATATTGCAAGCACAAAACAATGGCGAATGGTTCACATATTATATGCTTGGCGCGGATGCTGGCACTGAATGCACCGTTTGGGATTACGTCACCCTTGATGAAAAACCCGTTACTTCTGACAAATAACCTTTATCCATAGAAGAATTAAACCTTCGGTGTCCTACTGCATACTGAATGAAAGGACTTCTACACATTATGAAAACCTCAACATTGGTATCGCTACTCAAGGGCCTTGCATTTGTCGTTCTCATTGCTGGTATTATTGTCGGAATCTTAAGCCCAGTCATGCTGCTTTCGTCATTGGTTAGTGCTCTGATGAGCTTTGCAGTTCTCTATAGCGTAGGAGAAGCCTTGTCGCTTCTCTCTCAAACGCGGGATGCGGTCATAAACGCAGCTAACGCCCAACAGAGTAGCAGCGAAACCTTGAAACGACTCCTTCTTGAAAGGGAATCCGTCCCGAATCGTGCGTGCGAGCCAAAGCCGAATGTCCCTATTGAGCCCACACCCGCGGCAGAGAAATCCAGTAACGAATCTTCGTTTGCAAATAATAATTTTGAAATTTCAGATAGGAAATATGATCCTGCAAACGACATCGTAACCCCCATTTTTGTTGATGAAAGAAACGTAAAATGCCCCGCATGCGGAAAGCTACAGCGTCCCGGCCGGTATCTGTGCTATAACTGCGGTATAAAGTTTCAGGATGATGCTAATTCCTAAGCACTTCAGCAAAGCCCGATGGCCCTCCGCCATCGGGCGAACTTGCTTTCACGCACCCATCCCCGCCCGCCAGGCGCGTAGCGCCCTGCGGCCCCCACAGGGGCCGCAGTCCACGGGGCAAGGGCGAAGCCCTTGTTAGGAGTAGAAGGGCTTGGTGGGGACGTCCTCGTTTTTTTCGTAAATGGATAGGGCGTTGTCCGCGTCCACGGTGGCTAGAAGAATGTCGCTCGCGTCCTTGAAGCCCTGAATCTCCATCTGCTTGGTCAGCCAGCTTTCGGTGTTGCCGGTCGCCTTGAGTCGCTCGGGTAGAAATACGCCGTCCATGATTACGGCGATTGGCGGGCGGCTTTGCGCGGGGGTGAGCTGCATGTCCTTGGGGGTAAGGGGCCTGTCCGGCTCGTTGGGCAGAAAGCTCAGCTTGCCGTTGATTTCCATCACCACCATTTGGAGCTGGCTTAAATCAAAATAACCGGCGTTGCGGCACG
>JALEIQ010000160.1 GCA_022769795.1 Clostridiales bacterium | reverse complement strand
ATCATAATAGTTATACTTGTTCAAGTATATAATTTGCACAAAATATACTTGTACAACTTTATGAATTATGTCAATTAATATACTTGTACAACTATGCTATACTATAACCACGGTAAGGGAAGGAACCCAAACCGGAAGGGCGGTCAAGGTAGACGGGTAAAGCTAAGACTGCAAGATAAGATGTGGAACGGATACGGAAGGCGAGAGCGACACGTAAGGCCACCACACACCGCCCCAAAAACGCAAAGGAGGAATACCCATGAAGTACAACCTAGCTCACATCATGCGCCGCGCCTGGGGCCTGCGCCGCACCACGCGCCACAGCTTCCGCACCTGCTTGCGGCTGGCCTGGGCGGAAGCGAAAGGCCAGAAGGCTTACACCTTCAACATGGAGAACGCCCGCGCCAGCATCAGCGCCTACCTGGTGAAGCTGGCGGCGGCCCTGGTGGACATCCACCAGCAGCACAAGTATGACGCCCTCCGCGCCGCTTTGCTGGCCCCTGTGGACGCCCTGGGCATAGCGGTGCTGGACGGTAAAACGGTCGGCCTGTGCAAGTACGCGGTTAGAAACGCATGAAAAAAGCCCCTTGTGAAAGGGGCCGGTATCCCACCAAGCGGCGGACACCAGAAGCAAATTTATTATACACCGCTTGTATCGGTGTGTCAATGATTGGAGGTATTTATGTGAGTACTGAAAAGCTCAGGTTGCTTGATGACCTGGCAGTGATTGGGCAGTATGTAGAAGTTGTGCTCACCATGAATAATGAAGTGTGGAATCGGTGCTTTACAAATGAAGAACCAAACGTTCTAGAATACCGCTGCTGTTATAAGCGGCTGTGTAACTTCTCGTGGGTTGAATCCGAGTATCTTTCAAAAGTCAAAGGATCTCTAGCAACCGCTTCAGAAGCACTCGCCCGGTTGGATACCGCGGAGGAATAGCGCCTCCGCCCAGTTGTTGCCCATGCCGGGCGTAGCACAGTAAAGAGGGGCAAGCGTAACAGCCTGCCCCTTTTCACGCGCGCGAAAGTTAGCATTTGCCAGCAGCTCCAACCCTCTTTCACGGCGTTGTCACCACCAAACCATTATAGGCAAAGTCTTTTCCTTCAAGCCTATTTAAGCATGGAACAAACCGTGCGGCCCGCCATGTTTAATTTTGCATTCAAAAGCACAGTATAAATCAACATAGCAGGCAACAAACGGCCCGTTTTCATTCGCTTTTACCGCGAAAACGTCATGTATTATGGTTTGCCTCTATCCCCGCATCATTTGCGGGAGCCCCTGTCGCGGCCCTTCTTCTTGCCATTCTGCGTTTTCTGTGACGCTTCGCCCTTTCCTCTATCCAGCTGCGGCGGCGGACAAGTTCATCTTGTATGCGGTTCAAAGTTTCCGTAATATCCTTCAGTGCAAACTCTACATCCTGTGTGGCCTCCGCCGTTGATTGTGCTTTATAAGCGATTGCTAACCCGCATTTGTTCGCGGCGATATCGTACACGCCGCATCTTTCATTTTCCGGGCAAAGGTGATCTCCAAACGGGCAAAACGTTTTCATTTGCATATTCCTCCAATAGTCTGTAATACCGCCCATACTGGGCGCAGAATTGGTCATATTCCACCGCCGTTAGGTTCTCCCACCTGCTGTTCTCCATGGCCTTTAAACGGGCTTCCAGCGCGTTTTTCAGGCATTCCCGCCGTCTGTTCAGCAGTTCGGCGGAGGCTTCCCCGGTCAGCGGCTCCCAACGCGCGGTTACGGTCATTTCCTGCTGGTGAAAGATCACCTTCCCCAACAGCCGCGCTTCTCCCTTCCTGACGGCCTGCCCAATGGCCAGCGCGTCAAACAGGGAATACGTACAACCATCATCCACGACGGTTGCGCCCTCCTGCCGAGCCAGCACATACGCCCGCGCCGCTTCCCGGTCGCGCCGCACAATATCCAGCAGGGCGGAGGCTTCCGCTGGCGGTTGGCCTTGCAGGCTGGCGCGCACCCCTTCGGCGGTAGGTGCGAAGATGTACCCCGCCCTTTCAAGCGTGTTCATGGCCTGCCAGGTGGTCACAGGTCAACAACTTCCTTTTTCGGCAACAGATCAGGGTGGAGCCGCACCAACAATACAGGCCGTCCCGTTCCTTTCTCCTGCTCGCGCCTGATATAGCCCGCCTTTTCCAGCTCATCAAGTGCCGCGTCTGCCGTTCCATTTGCCCGGAATAGCTTTCGCCCGGCCAATTTTCGTTTGATTTCGCGCTCCATCTGTGCGGGCTGCCCCTGCTTTACCATCAGGGCAAGGGCTTCCTTGGCAGGCGCGGTCAACCCGCTTTCCGTGCCTAACAGGTGCAGGAGATGCCCCATAAAATACCGTGCCACTGCAACGGCGCTGCGCATGGTGGCGGCGTTAATTACCGCGTCCTTTCCTTCCCACAGGTGCAGGCAGGCGGCAAGACGCGCCACGTTCCCCGGCAATTTCGAGGCGTAACCGCCGCGCTCCGCGGGTTGCCAGTCCTCTAGCTTGCGTCGGCGTGCTTCGTCCCTAAAATCCATGAATATGCCGGCCGCTTCTGGCGATAGCGTCAACAATGTATCCTTCGGCAGCGCAAGTAGCCGGTTTACGGCTTCTTCATACGCTCGCACCACAGCGGCAGGCAAATCTGGTTCCGGGCCGTACTCTCTTACCGGCGCAGGGCAGGCAATCAGGAAACGCGCAAGAAACCCCTTTCCAAGCATGCGGTCATTGGCCAGCAGCGTATTCAAGACGTATGGCTGTGTTAGCTCCAGCACCGCAACCGATGGTTTTTCCACCAGCACGCCGCCTCCTTTGCGCTCCACCTGTAAGGGTTTTCCCCCGCTGTGCCCGTGCAGGAATGGGGCAAGGTTGGGCATGTCGCTGTACCGCCCGCACAATATATCAAATATTTCGCCCTCATCATCCAATACAGCCGTTGCGCCGCCGTTATCCCGCATAATATCGGGCATGCGTTCGGGGGTAACATCCCCGCCAATGAAGCGGTTTAGCATGCGCGTCATGGGAAACTGGGCTATTTCCGCCGCAATTCGCCGCGCTTCCTCTACGTGCCCTTTTTTCACAGCCGCGGCCTTTTGGGCGTGCAGGGTTTCCACGCTCGCCTTGTCCTGTTCCACATGCACCAACCGCCGCCGGTTTTCCTCAAGCTGATACGCGTACAGGCGGCGCGTCATGTGCCTGAATGCGGGGGTCTTTCCGTCGCCGCTCTCCATGACGCATAGTAGAAAAAGGTGCGCCGGTTCAATCCAGTCATGCTTTAGCCTCACGCTTGCCACCCCTGCCGCGCACGATGAGCTTACCCCCAAACCAACCAACGCGGGAAGGTCTATCGGTACGCTCAAGTTATCCGCAACAGCCTGCGCCATTTCACCAAGCACAGGCGGCAACCATGCCGGGTCAAAGCAGGGGGCCACAGGCGCGGCGGGCATGGGCTTCCACTGTAAAACTGCTTTGGCTTCCGGTGTATCCAATAAGGCCTCGTATTCGGCCTGTTCCGCTTCGTAGTTCGTCATAGCCCCTCCGCCATCATCTTCAATAGTTGCGCCGGGGTGGCGCTTTCCAACAGGTTTAGCGCATCCTCCGCGTCCCCTGCCTGCCGTGCTGCACGCCAATAGGAATCCAGGCCCGCCCCCTCCTTTTCCAGCATCATCATAATCGCCCGCGCGGCGTGCTTTTGCTCGCACGCCTCCGCCCAGCGTTCGCCCTTCCAATCCTCCACCCTGCGCCGCAGCTCGGCAGCGGTGGGCTTATAGGGGCCTCTGGGCCGTTCGGTTCCCTTGACTGCCCTCAACGCCTCCGCCAGTGGTACGCCATACAGGGCCGCGTACAGGTCGGCAGCATCTCCGTGCCGGTGACAGCCAAAGCAGTACCAGCGGCCATCCGGGAAGAAGCATAAAGAGGCCGTCTTTTCCCCGTGCAGGGGACAGCGTGCCCAATACCGCGCGCCTTTTTGGCGGAGGGGCAAGCCGTACCCCGCCGCAACATCAAGCGCGGTCATTATTCAAGTATGCCTTGATAGAATCCATAGAAATCAGTATCCGTTTTGGCGTTGGGCGTACTGCGTTCAGCTTTCCAGCTTCAATAAGCTTTCTTACTGTCCCCTTGCACACTCCCATGATCTTTGCAACTTCCGCCACGTTGTAAGCCTGTTTCTCCAAACTGCGCACCTCCTGATGTACAAAATAATTTCTGTTGACAAAGCGCGTCCAGATACATTACACTTCATCTGCGGTCATTGTATCACTTGTTGCTATTTCAGTCAATATAATATTTGCGTCTGAATTAATAACTAATTGGGGAGATTGATTATGGAGTTTTCAAGGGCACTACGCGATACAAGGCAAAGAATGGGTATTACACAAGCAGAAATGGCAAAAAAATTAGGAGTTGCAAGAGCTTCCCTATCCCTGTACGAATCTGGCAAACAGACGCCCGACCTAAATTTTCTGGATACGCTGCACAAAGAAACCGGCGCTCCGCTGGAATATCTCATGGGTTACACCGACAACTATACGCCTGAAACATTAGGGATTGATAAAGAATTGGGCCTGTCAACCGAAAGCATACAGCAGTTAAAACACATGTCTGCCGGGGTTAAATCGCTCATAGACAGCATTATCAAAAGCCCGCGCTTAAAGCAATGGATTGATATTGCACTTCGCGCCGCAAGCCTGACATATACATACAATAATTACGTTATGGGGAAAAAGCATTTAGACGCAGGACAGTTTCAGACACCCATAACCATTTATCAAAAACAGCTTGGAGAAATAACCGCACAAGCCATAGCAGAGAACCCAAACAACCACGATTTGCTAGTAAAGAATTCTATTTTAAGTATCTATGAGATCATTGCAATTATCTTCCATAGCGCTGCGGAAGGGGAACAAAAAGAGATCCTTGCCGAATGGACAGAATTCATTAAAGATCGTCCTGATCTGGACGCTTTTATTCAAGCCGTACTTGATACTAAGGAGGAATAGCCATGCCAAAGCGCGGCAACGGCGAAGGTTCTATCAGGCAGCGCCCGGACGGCACATGGGAAGCCCGTTTTTATGTAAACGGCATGCGCAAAAGTCTGTACGGCAAAACCAAGGCGGAGGTTGTCCGCAAGCAGCGCGATGCGCTTTTCTCCGCCGATAAGGGGAAATACATCGAGCCAAGCAAAATGACCATTGCAAACTGGCTTACCCAATGGGAAGAAACGTACGGTCGCCCCGGTTGGCGTGATACTACCGCCAGCACGCACCACCAGAGCATCACAAATCACCTGATACCCGCTTTGGGGGACATTCCTTTGCAAAAGCTGGGCGCGCAGGATATCCAGCTCTTTATCATCCATCGGCAGGAGGCGGGCGCAAAACCCGCAACCATTATCAAGCAGCTTTCCCCCTCAAGGGCGCCATGCGCCAAGCCGTATTGCTCAAACTGCGCGCGGAAAATCCTTTCGACGGCGTAAAACAACCCAAACTTGTGCAGGATGAAGTTGAACACCTCACAGAAGCGGAGCAGCGCGACTATGCCGCCAGCCTGCCAGCCACCACCACAGGCCGCCTTTTACGTTTCATCCTGGGCACGGGGCTGCGCGTTGGTGAGGCCATCGGGCTTTGCTGGTCTGATGTGAAGGACGCACAATTCACCGTACGTCGTACCGTCGCTACCGTTAGCAACCTTCACGCGGCGGAGGGCGAACCGCGCACCCGGCAAAGCATCCAGCCCACCAAAACAGGCGCGGGGCTGCGCTCTATCCCTCTTGGAAACGATATGCGCGCCTTGCTTGACCGGCAGCACAAGGAACAGGCAAAGGAACGCATAAAAGCGGGGCCACAGTGGCAAAGCGGCGAATTTGTGTTCGCCTCCGCCGTTGGTACGCCCTTGCAAGTACGCAATATTCGCCGCGTTCATGATAAGGCGTTGGCGGCTGCCGGGGTGCACAGGGTAACCCTGCACGGCCTGCGCCACAGCTTTGCCACACGCTGGCTTGTTCATGATAGCGACATTCGCGGCCTTAGTGAGATTTTAGGGCATGCGGATGTTGCCACCACCCTGCGCCGCTATGTGCACAGCGACCCCACGCACAAGGCCGACATGATGCAGCGCATGGGGGTGCTTTGACCCCGCCAAAAGGGGGCTTTTGGCAGTTTTGGCGGGTGCGTGTTCTGGCTTTTGGCAGGCGTGCAAGCCCTTATATCATAATGGTTTGAACCCTTTTGTCGGTTTTGGCAGGTGTTTTGAGTATGAATTTTTATCTTTCAGCCACCAAGCCATCACATCAAAACACCCTTAAAAAGCTGGTAGGGGTAAAAATAGGGGTAAAACCCCTTTCAGGGGGTAGCGAGCCAAAAAAGAAAAAACCCTGAAGCGCTTATGCTTCAAGGCTTTTCCTATGGAGCTGATGACCAGATTCGAACTGGTGACCTCATCCTTACCAAGGATGCGCTCTACCTACTGAGCTACATCAGCTTACCCCTCAAACGGGCAACGATGATATTATACACAACTCATCCTCGTTTGGCAAGGGGTAATTTATATTTTTTCTAATTTTGAATGTCACGTGTCAAACACAGTTCGTATATCCCGGCCTCCCGAAGCAGGCGGCAAGGCGGAGCTATTCCTCCGCCCTCGCTTCATCCAGCCCGTAGGCCAGCTCCTGCGCGGAAATCTCGCCCTTGGCAAACTGAAGCAGCAGCTTTTCCTGCTGCGCGTAGGCTTTTACGGTGCCAAAGGGTTCTACCAGAAAGAATAGCCAGTCCGGGCGGTAGGTCTCCTGCCATTCGGCGGTGAGCACATAGCCGGGCCAGCTCCCCTCGGGCGGGACGATCTGCCCGGGAGCCACGTCGCGGTATAGCTCGGGGTTGCGGGGCTCGCTGGCATCGTCGCTGGCGTATAGGTGGGCAATGTACTCCATGCAGACCTGCGCGTGCGGGCTTCCCTTGCGCACAACAAACAATGTCGCGCTGGCCTTGATCCTCACGGGCTCGTCCGTGGAAATGCGCATGGGAAAGGCATTTGAATACAGGCTGTCCGCCCCGTAGCCCATGCCACTGTTCAGGCCGCAATCGTATAGCGACAGCGACTTCTTTCCCGGCTTTTTTTCGGCTTTGACCAGCGCGCGGCCAATCTCGCGGGAGCGGCCGGCCAGTTCGACGAATTCCGGCATGTCAAAAACAATCGCTTCTCCCGCCTCCTGCTGGCGCATGGCCCAGCAGTTCCAAAGCAGATCCATCAGCCACAGGGTGTAGCGCGTTTCGTCCGGCGGCACGCCCCAGGTTTTGAGCGTATGCAGGCGCACGTTGCCAACCTTCCCAGCCTGTACAAGCTCCACCCAGCGCTCCGCAAAATCCAGCAGCTCCGTAAAGCTTTGCGGCGCGCCCGCATCGTTCAGACCAGCCGCCTCCCACGCGGCGGGAATGCGGTGCATGGCCCAGCCGGATACGCCGTTCACGCCCAAGATGGCCCCATCCTCGGTGACCGTCAGCCGCGCGACCGACTCATACAGCTCCGCGGCCCGCTGGCGAATGGCTTCATTTGAGCTCAGATCCTCCACAAGCCCGCTGGAGAGAATCGCCGCGATATCGCAGTCGCTGCTGTGCACCGCCAGCATATCCACCGACTCGCTGCCCTGAAGCAGCTCAAGCGCCTCGGCTGTGCGCACAACCTCCCCGTCATACAGGTTTACGCAGGTAAGCTCGGGATGGTTTTGCCTGAACCAGCTTTCCAAATCCTCGTCAAATCCGCTTGATACCCTCACCTGAGAGCCCGCCGCATCCGCGGCAAGCGCGCCGCACGCGGGCAGGCCCGCCATCATTAGCGCAAGGGCCGCGCACAGGAGCGTTTTGAGCGCGGAAGCCGCATAAGTTGTCCGGCAAGCCTTTGGGTAGAGTTTCATAGGTGTTTCCTCCTTCGTGTCTACATCGGGGCGCATGGCTTTGAGGGTCCTCGCTCCTTCCGTGTATTCTTACCATCTTTAGACGCGCTGCCGTTGAAAATCCTCACGCGCCTCAAAAATATTTTTTCAACCGGCCGTGCCGCATTCCCCCGGGGCCGGTTCGCCAACTTCCGCTTTGCTATTGATTATTCATCCCTTTCCAGCGTATAATATCATTGGTTTCTTTTGCAAGCGCCTTGCCGCGCACCATAGGGAGATGGGTGAAGCAACATGAACGTACCCCACATTCGTGATTATCAGGGTAAACATATCCACATGATCGGCATCGGCGGCTCCAGCATGAGCGGCCTTGCGCAGATGCTTCTGGAAAAGGGCTACCATATTTCCGGCTCGGACAATCTGGAAACCTATACCACCCGTCATCTGCGGGATGACCTGCACATCCCCGTCACCATCGGGCACAGGGCGGAAAACGTGCACGGGGCCGATTTGGTGGTCTACACTATCGCCATCCTGCCCGATAACCCCGAGCGCGTGGAGCTGGAACGCCTGGGCCTGCCCTCGATTGAGCGCGCCACGCTTCTGGGCCAGCTCATGGAGGGCTATTCCACGGCCATCGGCGTATGCGGCGCGCACGGCAAAACCACCACAACCTCCATGCTTTCCCAGGTGCTGATGGAATGCGGCATGGATCCCTCCATCCACATCGGCGGTTCGCTGGATTTTATCGGCGGCAGCACGCGCATCGGCAAAAGCGGCACCTTTGTGGCCGAGGCGTGCGAGTTCAACGCAAGCTTCCTGCACCTGCGCCCCACCGTGGCCGTGGTGCTCAATATCGATGCGGATCATCTGGATTTTTACCGCGATATCGACCATATTCAGGAAACGTTCGGCAAGTTCCTGGCCCTGCTGCCCGAAAACGGCGTCGCCATCGGCAACGGGGACGACGCGCGCATCATGCGGCTGTTTGAATCGCTTACCTGCCGCAGGCTCACCTTCGGCATTGATAAGCCCTGCGATTACATGCCCCTGAACCTGACCTATGACGAATTTGGCCATGCCTCGTTCGATTTTTCCTTCCGCGGGCAGCCCCTGGGGCATATCGATTTGGAGGTGCCGGGCTCGTTCCAGGTGTACAACGCGCTGGCCGCGCTGGCCTGCGCGCATAGCCAGCTGGCCAGCATGGATATGGCCTGCCATGCCATGAACGAGTTTAAGGGCGCGCACCGCCGCTTTGAGCATACCGCCACCATTGAGGATGTGAAGCTGTACCACGATTACGGCCACAACCCCACCGAGATGCGCAACGTGCTTTCCGTGGCCAAATTGCAGCCGCACAACCGCCTCTGGGCCGTGATGCAGCCGCACACCTTCAGCCGCGTCAAGCGCCTTTTCAACGATTACCTCACCTGCACCCAGGCGGCGGATATCACCCTGGTTACGGATATCTACGCCGCCCGCGAAAAGGATCCCGGCGATATCAAGGCCAGCCAGATTGTGGAGGGCATGCGCGCGCATGGTGTAAACGCCATCCACACCCCCACCTTTGACGATACCGAAAGCTATCTGCGCGCCCACTGGCAGCCCGGCGACCTGGTGCTCACCATGGGCTGCGGCAACATCAACCAGCTTAACGACCAAATTGCCGCACACGAACAACAAAAGTAAGGAGCGTAAACCATCATGCTTTCTTTGACCGACGTAAGCCTTCAATTCGCGGGCGATTTGCTCTATAAGCATGTCGACCTGCTGTTTCAGCCCAACCACTGCTACGGCATCATTGGCGCGAACGGCGCGGGCAAATCCACGCTGCTGCGCATTATCTCCGGCGAGCTCGCGCCCACCACGGGCAGCGTGAGCATGCGCAAGGAGGACCGCATGAGCGTGCTGGAGCAAAACCACTTTAAGTACGACGAATACCCCGTGATGGATACCGTCATCATGGGCAACCGCCGCCTGTACGAAATTATGAAGGAAAAGGACGCGCTCTACGCCAAGCCGGACTTCAGCGACGAGGACGGAGAGCGCGCCGCCGAGCTGGAGGGCGAGTTTGCCGAAATGAACGGCTGGGACGCGGAAACCGAGGCCGCCCAGCTCTTAAACGGCATCGGCATCCCCTCCGACCTGCACTACGCCCAGATGAGCAGCCTGGACGGCCGCCAGAAGGTAAAGGTGCTTCTGGCGCAGGCCCTGTTCGGGCATCCCAACATCATCCTTCTGGACGAGCCAACCAACGGCCTGGATGTGGAAAGCACCGAATGGCTGGAGGATTTTCTGGTGGATTGCGACGCGATTGTCATCGTCGTTAGCCATGACCGGCATTTTTTGAACGCCGTTTGCACCAACATTGTGGACGTGGATCACGAAACCTGCAAAATGTACGCGGGCAACTACGATTTCTGGTACGACTCCTCCCAGCTGATGCAGCAGCTCATTCGCAATCAAAACAAAAAGCGCGAGGAAAAAATCAAAGATTTGCAGGAGTTCATCCGCCGCTTCAGCGCCAACAAATCCAAGAGCCGCCAGGCCACCAGCCGCAAAAAGGTGCTGGATTCCATCCAGGTAGAGCAGATGCCCGCGTCCAGCCGCAAATATCCCTTCGTGGGCTTCGAGCCGGAGCGCGAGGCGGGCAAGGATATCCTCACCGTGGATGGCATTAGCAAAACCATCGACGGCGCAAAGGTGCTTGACAATGTGTCCTTCACCGTGAAGAAGGGCGATAAAATCGCCTTCGTGGGCGATAACGAGGCGGGCGCCACCGCGCTGTTCCGCATCCTTGTGGGCGAGCTCAACCCCGACGAGGGCAGCTTCAAATGGGGCGTTACCATCAGCCAGAGCTATTTCCCCAAGGACAACACCCGCTTCTTTGAGGACTTTGACGGCAACCTGATCGAGTGGCTGGCCCAGTTCTCCTTTGATACCACGGAAACCTATCTGCGCGGCTTCCTGGGCCGCATGCTCTTTAGCGGCGATGATGTGTACAAGCCCGCCAAGGTGCTCTCCGGCGGCGAGAAGGTGCGCTGCATGCTCAGCCGCCTGATGCTGAGCAAGGCCAACGCCCTTTTGCTGGATCAGCCCACCGACCACCTGGATCTGGAAAGCATCACCGCGCTTTCCAAGGGTTTGCAGGCCTATCCGGGCAACCTGTTCTTCGCCTCGCACGATCACCAGTTCATTGATGAAATCGCCAACCGCGTCATCGAGTTCCCGCTGGGCCAGCAGGGCTGCCTGGATTACGAGGGCGGCTTTGAGGACTTCCTGCAATGGAAGCGCAGCCGCTGATGGACGCGCTAAAGCCGGGCGTATACCGCCATTTCAAGGGCAACCTGTACGAGCTGATCGGCGTGGCCACCCATTCGGAAACGCTGGAGCCCATGGTTGTGTACCGTCAGCTCTACGGCGCGCGCGCCCTGTGGGTGCGCCCCGCCGCCATGTGGACGGAGCGCGTGGAGCGGGACGGCTATGCGGGACCCCGCTTTGCCTACGTGGGAGAGGATGCGCTTCCGCGGTAGCTCCCCTGTCTGCGCAGGCCGGATTCTTTCAACATTATAAGCCGAAACGGCCGTCCTTGCCCCCAATGGGCAAAGGCGGCCGTTTTATGATAGGCTCTCGCGCTTACTCGCGCACCACCAGCACCTCTAAGGCGGTTAGCTGGGGCGGGTTGCTCTTGGTCATCATTCCGTTGTAGTACACGGTCACATAGTCGCCGTCGCCCCATTCCAGGGTGGGCGGCGCGGCGGCTTCCTGGGTCGGGTTCTCCTCAGGCTCGTGCGTTTCATCCGGCTCCTGCGCGGTTCCGGCAGCCTCAGGCTGGGCTTCCTGCGCGTTCCCGGCCTCACCGTTTTCCGCTTCCTCCACGGAGGCGCTCAGCATGCCCGTAAGGGTATCGCCGCCAAGCAGCACGCGGTAGCTTTGGCCGCTCTCATCGGTCAGGGTAAAGCCCTCGCCGTCCTTTTCGCTTACAACGCCGGTCAGCTCCGGCACGATTACGTAGCGGGCGTTCACCTGGCCGGGCAGGCTGAGCGCCATTACGCCATCATAATATACGGTGATGGGCATGTCCCGGTAGATGTGCGGAACGGAGCCGTTCAGCCGCACGATTACGTCGCCAAAGACTTCGTCGCCGGTGAGCAGAACGCCGTTTTCCAAAAACTCGCTTACCGTGCCGTTGAGCACATAGCAGCCCACGCGGTCGGCGTGCGCCTGGGGCGGGATGCTGCGCGTGAGGCGGCCGTCATATGCGACGATCACATATTGGCCCACTTCCATTTCTCCCTCGGCCAAAATGCCGTCGCGAACCGTGGTATCGTCCACGTTCACGAGCACCGTGCCAAGGTCGCGGTCCTCCATAATAAAGCCGCCGTCCACCAGCTCCGTTACCAGTCCCTCCAGCTCGGTATCCGCCTCCGCGGCCAAAGCGCCCAGAGGCAGGGCCAGGCAGAGGGCTGTCAGCAGGGCAATCCATTTGCGATGCTTCATCGTTCATCCTCCTTTATCAAGCCCGGGGCGTTCTTGCCCGGTGGCTTTCACTAGGAACAAACGAGCCATCCGGCGAAAAGGTTCCACGAACGGCGAAAAAATTTTTGATGTTCATAAATCAAAAGCCAAACGCCTCGTAATCCTCCC
>JALEIQ010000157.1 GCA_022769795.1 Clostridiales bacterium | reverse complement strand
CTTATCAATGTCCTTTAAAATAATCTGGCTCACAAAATTCTTCCTCCCACTCTCGATTAGAAGCCCTGACTGATATCGGCGTTAAAGAATTTATTAGCAATCCAATAGATCAGGAAAACCACCAAGAACATGATAATCGCTACGACATTGGAATACTGATCCATACCGCCGGACATGTAGGAATAGGCCATGTATGGCATCGTCTGAGTGCTGGGCGAAATCAGGATGACCAGCAAGTCCAGCTCCTTCATGATGGCCATGAAGATCAACATGAAGCCGCTCATGAAACCGTTCTTGGACAGAGGAAAGACAATGCGTGCAAACCTTTTGAAGAAACCTACTCCCTGGATATGCGCCGCTTCTTCCAATTCCACGCTGATTTGCAGCATGTTTGCCGTTCCGGCACGGCTTGAGAAGGGAAGATTCTTGACCACGGTCACCAGCACCAGCAATGTAAATGTTCCGTACAGCGACGGAAGCAGTGTGAGCGTGTGACCAAATAGGGTGACTGTTTTGGCAGTAGAAAACATGGACAGATACATAGCGCCAAAAGCAATAGAGGGGATCAGGTAGGGAATAAACACCAGCTGCTCAACCAGTCTGCCGGATTTCAGATGACGGCCACGCGAATTGACATAGCCAATCAACTGACCAAAAATGGTGGCGATCAGCGAAGCGACAATAACCAGCTTTAACGAGTTCCCCAACACTTGATAGAATTGTGGGTTTACTAGCACGCCAGGCTCGCTGTTGAAAATCTCTTTTACACCGGCGCCTATCCAATAATGAAGGGTCAAATTGCTCATGCTGAAGTCACCGAGCTTGAGCATCAGGCTTTGCAGAATCAGGATGCCGATGGGCAGCAAAACCGCAAACCCGAGGAAGGCGAACATGAGAATGAGAATCGGTCCCTTGCTCCCTTTCAGCGATAGCACGTTGGAACGTCCGCCCTTGCCGCCAATGGTTGCGTAGGACTTGCGGGTACCCAGCACCCTCTGGTTGATAAAGATAACCACCGCGGCGATTGCGATCAAAATCAGGCTGATTGTATAGGCCACCGCCGTCTGCTGTTGCTTGATGTTGTTATATAGCATCGTGGAAATCGTATAGTAACTGACCTTCATGCCCAAAAAGGCAGGAACGCCGAAGGTTCCCATGGCCTTTGAAAAGATGAGAATAAAAGAAGATAGAATGGAGGGAAGCACCAACGGAAAGGTAATCTTCCTAAGCATCAATATTCTGGGCGCGCCAATAATCTCTCCCATTTCCTCCAGCTCGGAGTTGATGGACCTCAAAGCGGCGGAAATCAGCAAATAGGCATAAGCATAATAATGAATGATCAGCACGCAAATGATTGCAACAGGGCCATAGGCAAGCCATTCCGGAACCATTACGCCCAGATAGCTGAGGAACCCTGCCGAGCCGCCGATTCTTGGTGTCTTAAACACGCTGATCCAAGCCATCGACTTGCACCAGGAAGGAATCATATAGGGAATAATCATAGCAAGAGAGAAGAACTTTTTGCATGGCAAATCGCTGCGAACCATCAGCCACGCAATCATGCCGCCTACCAGGATGCTGCCTACCGCAACGCATAGAGCGATCATCAAAGAGTTCATCAGAGGGCGGTAGAGCATATTGGACGAAACATTGCTGTTTAAGATTCTCTGCCAATAATACAGCGTCCACTCGCCCGCGCTACCCTTCGCTCTTCTCGCATCCGCTGCGCTAAGCTGAAAGGTTGTGAAGATCATCTGTAAAAGCGGCCAGACCACCAAAACGCCCAACGCAATGACCGATACTAACACCAACAGGTTGTACGGATTCGTAAAGGTATTTTTCAGCCTGTTGCGCCATCTTCTACTTTTTGAGAAAGATGGAACCTCCATTTCATTTTGAAGCCTCGTCTGCATCATTACCGCTCCTGTTGTTTTTTGATATTGTTATCATAGCACTGGGTTTTCATCGGTTCCATCAAGAAAGGTTGATTTTGCATATAAAATTGTTGCATTTCTTGTTTCCAAACATATATGGGCGGATTTTATATGCGCTTTTTTTCGTTCATTTTTTCTGCTTTTATATAGCCTTTTATAGTAAATACTTCTTTTGTTACAATTATGCAAAAAAGGATTGGCAACATTTCCAAATGTGCAATGCACCATTTTTCAATCTGTAATTTGCCTTTCTTCTGGTATAACGTTATCAGGGGGGATTTACATGACCTATCAGCAATATAAATATTCTTTCAAAAATCAATTTCGTACCATGGCGTCTCTGACTGTGTACCGCACAGGACGCCAACAATGCGCCGCGGGCTACAGCCGTGGCCAGGAGGTGC
>JALEIQ010000159.1 GCA_022769795.1 Clostridiales bacterium | reverse complement strand
AGAAGCATTATAGCGCGCCTGGAAGGGCTGTGTCAAATAGGCCGCGCGCTCTTGCGCGGCGGGACGGCCGCTTTACAATGAAACCAGCCAAATCAAATGCAGGGAGGCTGGACTTTCATGGAATACGGGTATATTCGCGTGTCCACAAGGGAGCAAAACGAGGACAGGCAGCGCATCGCCCTGGAGGAATGGGGCGTTAAGGCCAGGAACATGTACGTGGACAAGTGTTCCGGCAAGGATTTCGAGCGGCCGCAGTACCGCAGGATGATGCGCAGGCTGAGCGCGGGGGATACGCTGGTGATTAAGAGCATAGACCGTCTGGGCCGCAGCTATAAGGACATTATGGAGGAGTGGCGCGTAATTACCCGTGAAAAGCAGGCGGCCATTGTGGTGCTTGACATGCCGCTTTTGGATACGCGCCGCAGCCGGGACCTTACAGGCACGCTGATTGCGGATATTGTGCTGCAATTATTGAGCTATGTGGCGCAAACCGAGCGGGAAATGATTCGCGCGCGCCAGGCCGAGGGCATTGCGGCGGCCAAGGCGCGCGGCGTGCATTTTGGCAGGCAAAAAAAGCCCCTCCCGGAAAATTTCCAAGAGGTGGTGGGGCTTTGGCGCGGAAAGCAGCTTAGCTGCGAGCAGGCCCTGGGGCAGTTGGGAGTGAGCCGCAGCTATTATTTCAAGGCCATTAAGCAGATGCGGCTGTAGAAAGGCCTACAGCGCATTCTGTGTTGTGAACAGGTAGGCGATGTAATACGCGCCGGAAAGCAGGTGCCAACCAAGCAGCGCATAGCCACCCATGCGCCGCGCGTTCAGGCGCCCGGAGGCGGCTTTGCCGCCTTCCTCCGCGCGGAAGAAGCGAATCATAGCCACAACCCACATCATCAGCGACGCGCCCATCATGCCCCAGCCAAAGTTGCCGTCCGCCGCGCGGCGGCCATTTTCGCCCAAAATGAGGAACTCCACAACGCCGACGGCGTCAAACACAAGCGTGAGCCAGAAAAAGGTATCGCCCCTTCCGGCCTTGCGACAGGCAAGGAGCACATAGAGCGGAAAGGCCTGAATTAGCAGCGTGCTTACGGCCACGCGGCCAAGCTTGCCCATGGAAAGCTCCAGCACCATATCCCCCTGAGAGGGTACGATGATGCCGAAATAGTACATGTATTGCACGATCATAAACAGCACCGACGGCAGCACGCAAAGGATGATCTGCCCAAAAAAACGGCTGTTTTTGGGATGCCGGATCCATTGGTAGAGGAAGTACAGGCATGCCGCGGGCAGAAACGCCTGCATAAAGGTGGGCTTGGCCAGAAGGCTCAAAAACAGCAGAACGCCCAGCGTTATGGGCTCGCGCCAGGGCAGCAGCGCCCGCTCCTTCTGCGCGGGCAGAAGGCTGGCAAAGTGATCATAGCAATGGGCGGTATAGGGTACGCACAGGAGCATAAAAACCATGGCGATTAGCTGCGTGCAGCTATGCCAGGTATTGGGCGTGCCCACGCCCAGATAGACCGTGGGGTTGTAAAACGGCACGCACAGGCAGGAAACCATGGCGCACGCGCCGCTTAGCAGCGCGAGGCGCGCGGAACTTACCCGACCGGATAGATAGAGGATGAACAGGCGGTGAATCAGCCAAACCTCGGCTGCCTTGCACAGCGCTGTGACCAGCGCGGCGGCCACGGCCAGCGGCATGCCGGTAAGCAGGAGAAGCGCCGTAAGCCCGTGCCACATGGGATGCGCGCCGTGATGCAGAAAGCTGGTGAGATCCCGAAAATCACCCTCGGCGGCCCAGGCGGCGTGAATGCTGATATCGCTGGAAGGGCGCTGGCATAGCTGATAGAACAGCGCGAAGGACAGCGCGAAAAAGAAAATCACAGCCGCCCATTTCCACGGGTCAAAGCGCTCGCGGCGGCGTGCCAGCGGGTTGGGGTCAATCGGCGGCATGGACATTCTCCTCGTAGGACTCAATCAGGCGGTAAACCTTGTAGCCGTTCATATCCGTCAACCGCTCGTAGCCGTTGACGGGGCCTTTGAGGGGGTCGGTCAAAATCCAGTAGCTCTTGCCCGTGGTTTCAGTGGTAAACCAGCCGTGCTGCAGGCCAAAGCCGGGGTGGATTTCCTCCATGGCCTGCAGGGTGTCCACATCCATGCGGATGGTGTTGGTGAGCGGGTTGGAGGCGTTGGGATCGTAAACCAGATAGGTAGCGATGGTTTCGGAAAGATCGGCGCTGGCCTCGGCCTTTTCAAAGCGCGTAGGCTCACTGTAAGCGGCCACGGGCGGCAGCACCGCCAGCATCGCTAGCATAACCGCCATGGCCGTTGCGCCCGCCGCGGGCACAATATAGCGGCCCCGGATGACCAGATGGGCCATTACCAGCCACAGGAAGGGCGAGAGGGTACGGAAATCGCTCCAGTCGTTGGTTTCATAGAGTATGGCGATAATCCCAAACATCGCCGCCAGCAACAAAAAGGCGCAAAGCATTTCCCAATCGAGCCCGGTTTTCAGGCGCACATGCCGGTTTTCCCCGCGAACGGGACGCACAAAGGCCAGCGCCAGGCACAGGAGCGTTATAATGCAGTACATCCAGTGGAAGGCGTTTTCCATGGGGGAGCCCATCGTGGGGGAGAAGCAGTCCAGCAGATTGGATTTTGTGTGGCTCAGCAGCATTTGCACCATGGCGCCAAGGTTGTCCGCGCGCAGCAGGTGGTACAAAAAGCCCTGGGTATACGGCGCGGTGAAGGCGCTGGTAAAGAAGTAGCACGCCGCCGCAAGCGCGACGGAAAGAAGGGCCGCCAGCGCCATGCGCCAGCCGGGCTTAAAGCGGCTGTAGACCAGCACGGTGGGGATAAACAGCACAAAATAGGTAATGCGGTACAGGCAGGCTACGACGATGGTAAGGCAGCACAGCGCGAGCATCCACGGGCTGCGCTTTTGAGAATAGCGCAGCAGAAAGGCCAGGTAGAACAGAAGCAGCCCGTAGTTGAACAGCTCTGTCATGGAGGTTACGCAGTAGAGCACGATGGGCATATACAACGTAAGGAAGGCGGTCAAAAACAGCGCCGTAACGGGTTTGGGCTTTTCAAGGGCGCAGAAGGCAAGACCGCCCAGGGAAACCCATACCGCATTGCAGATCATAACGGTGTTGTAGGAAAGGCCAAACAGCTTAACAAACCAGCCGTACAGCAAAATGGGGGTGAAGCCGTGCGCGCCAAGCGTGCCGTACTTGGGAAATTCCTCAAACAATCCCGTATAGCCGGTGCGGAAGCCCACGGCGTTCCAGCTAAACAGCGCGCGCCAGTAATCCAGCTCGTCCGTCCAGACAGGATAGGTGAAAAAGGCGTTCTTGCGAATCAGCAGCGAAACGGCGCCCAGCAGCAAAAAGGGCGCAAAAACCATCAGCGCCCAGCAAAGCAGGGTGTACGCACGGCGCTTTGCGTTCATATCACGCAGGGAAAGGTTCATCAGCCGTACCGTCCTTTCCAAATGAAAATGGGAAATGGAAACAGCAAACAGTATACCATGCGGGATGCTTTGCCGCAAGCTTACGGCGCTTCCACAGGCAGGTGCATCAGGCCGTCGGCCTCGTCCCAGGGCACGGCGTAGCCCGCGCCGTGGGAGCAGAACACGCTACCCGCGGGGTTTTGCGTATCCGCGCCGCAGTTATACGCAAGCTCGTGGATCACCTCGTCAGGGTTATGGCACAGGTCATAGCCGTCCGGCTGAAGCTGGATGACGCCTCTGCCGTGGGTGCTGGCGCGCAGCTGCGCGGCATAGGCCATAAAGGTGCTCACCGGGCCGCGTCCCGCAATGCGCGCTTCCGTGCCCAACGGCTCGGGAGGCTCGCACGCGCCGTGAAGCCCGGCCACATCCGTCATCACGCGGCCAAGGCAATCCGCGGGCACGGTGATGGAAAAGCGGTAGAAGGGTTCCAGCAGCACGCTTTGGGCCTTCATCAGCCCCTGACGAATGGCGCGGTAGACGGCCTCGCGGAAATCGCCTCCCTCGGTATGCTTTAGGTGCGCCCTGCCGCTTAGCAGCGTGATTTGCACGTCCGTGAGCGGGGAGCCGGTAAGAACGCCCTTGTGCGCGCGCTCAAACACATGGGTGCGGATCAGATTTTGATAGTTCAATGGCAAATCGTCCACATGGCACTGGCTTTGAAAGGCAATGCCGCTGCCGCGCAGCGCGGGCGCAAGCCTGAGATGCGCCTCGGCATAATGCCTGAGCGGCTCGTAATGGCCGCAGCCCACCACGGGCGACGCGATGGTTTCCTTGTACAAAACCAGGGGCGGCAAAAACTGTGCCGCAA
>JALEIQ010000075.1 GCA_022769795.1 Clostridiales bacterium | reverse complement strand
TCTGGTTGGAGCGTTCCAGGCCAAGTATCCCAACATCAACGTATCCTTCACCAAGGCTGGCGCCGGCGAGTGCAAGAGCCGTATCGTGGCCGAGAAGGAGAATCCCCAGGCTGACGCGATGTTCGGCGGCCTTGTGTATGCCGACACCCTGAACGCCGATCTGGCTTCCGCGCTGGAAAACTACGTATGCGTGAATGATGAGAAGATGCCCGAGGATATGAAGAACGCCACCGGCATTCTTACCTATCACGACGCTCAGATTCCCTGCCTGTGGGTAAACGACGAGCTTGAGGCCGAGGCTGGCGTTACCATCACCAGCTATGCCGATCTGCTCAACCCTGCTTTGAACGGCCAGATCATCAGTGCCGACCCCACCGAGTCCTCCTCCGCTTGGAACCAGCTCCAGTGCATCCTGACCGACTTCGGCGGCTGGGACAGTGCGGAAGCTTGGAATTACATCCAGAAGCTGCATGACAACGGCGTGGTTATCACCGGTTCTTCCTCCGGCGTGTACAAGGGCGTGTACAATGGCGAGTACACCGTGGGCCTGACCTACGAGCCCGCTTGCGTGCAGATGCTGGCCGAGGGCGCCGAGGGCGTTCATATCGTATATCCCACCGAGGGCGTTACCTCCATCGCGTTTGGTTCCGCCATCATCAAGGGCGCTAAGAACCTGGACAACGCCAAGCTGTTCATGGACTTCCTGGAGAGCGACGAGGGCCAGGCCATCTACAACGAGTGCGGCGCGCGCCAGGCCAACGCTGGCCTTGTGCTGGAGAACCCCAACCCCTACATCGTTGACCTGACCACCATCAACTACCTCGTGGCCGATACCGAGGCGCTGGCTGTAAACCAGAGCGCTATCCATGACCATTGGCGCGAGATCTTCAAGTAATCGCTAGAACCGCGTATTGCTTGAGCCCATTGCCGGGCACGGCTGTGCCGTGCCCGGTTCTTCTTCCCGGGAATTCGTACCGCCCGGGAAGAAAGACAGACTATCTCATTCCAACCTCGGAGGAAGAATGCCATGAATGTTGAGATCAGGATCAGCCACGCCTTAAAAAAGTATGGCAACAATGTGATCATCCCGGATCTTTCCCTGGATATCCATCCGGGCGAATTTTTTACGCTGCTGGGCCCCTCCGGCTGTGGCAAGACCACGCTGCTGAGGATGATCGCCGGCTTTAACAGCATCGAGGGCGGCGACTTCCACTTTAACGATAAGCGCATTAACGATCTGGACCCGGCAAAGCGCAACATCGGCATGGTGTTCCAGAATTACGCTATCTTTCCGCATCTGTGCGTGCGCGACAACGTTGCCTTCGGCCTGAAGGAACGCAAGATGTCCAAGCAGGACATCAAGCAGCAGACCGAAAAATTTATGAAGCTGATGCACATTGACGAATACGCGGATCGTATGCCGGAGCGCCTCTCCGGCGGTCAGCAGCAGCGCGTGGCGCTGGCGCGCGCCCTTGCCATTGAGCCGGATGTGCTGCTGATGGATGAACCGCTGAGCAACCTGGACGCCAAGCTGCGCGTGGAGATGCGCACCGTTATCAAGGAAATTCAGAACAGCCTTGGCATCACAACGGTTTACGTGACCCACGATCAAGAGGAGGCCATGGCCGTTTCCGACCGTATCGCGGTTATGAGCGAGGGCGTTATCCAGCAGGTGGGCACGCCTAAGCTGCTTTACCAGCGCCCCGGCAACCTGTTTGTGGCCACCTTCATTGGCCGCACCAACGTGCTGGATAAGCCGGTTTATTTTGAAAACGAGAAGCCCTGCATTGATTTTGGCGGTTATTTGCTGCCAATGCCCAACCTGAAGGATACCGTTCGCAGCGGCATGATGACCAAGGTATCGGTTCGCCCGGAGGAATTTGTGATCAACAGCGGCAACAAGGGTATCGAGGGCACAATTGAGTTCAGCACCTTCCTTGGCCTGAACACGCACTACATCGTTCGCCTCAGCAGCGGCGAGCGGGTGGAGATTATTCAGGAATCCCGTATCGAGGATATCCTGGACAAGGGCAGCAAGGTGCATTTGACCGTCAAGGCGGAGAAAATCAACGTATTCACCGAGGACGGCGACGCCTCCCTGATCGCCTAACGGCAGAGGAGGTCTGAAAAGATGAAGAAAAAGAAATGGGACATGTGGGTAATCGTAAGCCTGATTCTGATGGGCGTGTACTGCCTGTTTATGGTCTACCCACTGCTCAAGATGCTGATGCAGTCCGTGCAGGACGAGGAAACCGGTGCATTCACGCTGAAATACTTCGCCCGGTTCTTTGGGGACTCCTACTATATCGGCACGCTGTGGAACAGCTTCAAGGTGTCCATCTGCGCCACTGTGATCACGCTGATTATCGGCGTGCCGATGGCCTACTTCTACACGGTCTATGAAATTCGCGGACGCAAATTTTTGATGATTATGATTATCCTCTGCTCCATGTCCGCGCCCTTCCTTGGCGCGTACTCCTGGGTGCTGCTCTTGGGGCGCGGCGGCGTAATCACCAAGTTTTTCCGCACGGCGCTGGGCATTCGCCTGCCAAACATCTATGGCTTTGGCGGCATTCTGCTGGCGCTGAGCACCAAGCTGTTCCCGCTGGTGTTCCTCTATGTGAGCGGCGCGTTGAAAAACGTGGATAACTCCCTGCTGGAAGCGTCCACGAATATGGGTTGCAAAGGCGCTAAGCGTTTTGCGAAGGTGGTTATTCCGCTGTGCATGCCCTCCATTCTGGCGGCTGCCCTGATGGTGTTTATGCGCTCCCTGGCGGACTTCGGTACGCCCCGTATGATTGGCGAGGGCTACACTACCTTCCCTGTGCTGATTTATACGCAGTATGTGGGTGAAATTGGCACCAACTACAACTTTGCCGCAGCCATCGCGGTGGTGGCTGTCATCATTACGGCGATCATCTTCCTGTTGCAGAAATGGAGTTCCAACAAGTTCTCCTTTACCATGAACGCGCTGCACTCCATTGAACGCAAAAAGGCCAAGCCGTTGGGCAGCTTCTTTATCCACCTGTTCTGCTATGGCATGGTGGCGATTTCCTACATGCCCAACCTGTACCTGATCTATTATTCCTTCCACAACACCAGCCGTACAGGAAACATCATGAAGCCCGGCTATTCCTTCATGAACTACGAGGCCGCCTGGGATGAAATGAGGCCCGCCATCTGGAACACCATCCGTATCTGCGGCGGAGCGCTCATCCTGATTATCGTCATGGCGATGTTGATTTCCTACCTGGTGGTACGGCGGCGCAACATTATCAATAACGTGATCGATACCATGTCCATGATTCCCTACATCATTCCCGGCGCCGTTATCGGCATCGCAATGGTTATGGGCTTCAACAGCGGCTGGCTGGTTTTGACGGGCACCGCCTGGATTATGGTGGTAGCCATGTGCGTGCGCCGAATGCCGTACACCATACGCTCCAGCGTGGCTGTGCTGCAGCAAATTCCTATCACAGTTGAGGAGGCCGCGACCAGCCTGGGCGCTTCCAAGTTCAAAACGTTCTGGAAGATTACCGTGCCCATGATGTTCAACGGCGTTGCGGCCGGCGCCATCATGACATGGGTCACGCTGATTACGGAGCTATCCTCCTCGGTTATGCTGTACAGCTACAACACCATCACCCTGAACCTGCTGGTATATACCAAGGTTTTGGGCGGAACGGACTTCCAGGCCTGCGCCGTTTCCACAATTCTGACCATCTTCACGGTAATCACGCTGATGATCTATATGAAGGCTTCCAAGGGACGGGAGGTCACCATGTAACCCTGCCCGACTGCTGCCCATGCAGCATACGGATAAAGCACTTACTTATTCAAAGGAGAGCGATTTTTCGATGGGATTTGTGAACGCCAAAGAAATGATGACTGCCGCGAAAAAGGGTCACTATGCGGTTGGCCATTTTAACCTGAACAATATGGAGTCCGTGCGCGCCTTCCTGCTGGCGGCTGAGGAGGCCAAGTCCCCGATCATTCTGGGTGTTTCCGGCGGCACGGCCAAGTATATGGGCGGCTACCGCACCATCAGCGATATGGTGAAGGACTTTATCGACTACCTGAAAATCACCGTGCCGGTATGCCTGCATGTGGATCATGGCACCTACGAGGAAGCCCTGGCGGCGCTCGAGGGCGGTTTCAGCTCCATCATGTTTGACGGCTCCAAGCTGACCGTTGCCGAGAACATTGAAAAGACGAAGTACCTCATCAGCCTTTGCCATGCCAAGAACGTTACCATCGAGGCTGAGGTGGGTTCCATCGGCGGTGAGGAGGACGGCCGCATTGCTGAGGGCGAATGTGCCGATCCCATGGAGTGCAAGGCCATGAAGGACTTGGGCGTGGATATGCTGGCTGCGGGCATCGGCAACATTCACGGTAAGTATCCGGCTGACTGGAAGGGGCTGCATTTTGACGTGCTGGCCGCGATTCATGAGCAGACGGGCGAACTGCCCCTCGTGCTGCACGGCGGTTCCGGCATTCCCAATGAGATGGTGCGCGAGGCCATCCGCCTGGGCGTAACCAAGGTAAACGTAAACACCGAATGCCAGATTGCCTTCACCGAGGCGACCCGCAAATACATTGAGGAAGGCAAGGATCGCGTGAAGAACGGCTACACGCCCCGTAACCTGCTGGCTCCTGGCCTGGAGGCCACCAAGGCCAAGTGCATCGAGAAGATGGAGCTGTTTGGCAGCATCGGCAAGGCCTGATTAAACGATAATGCTGTGCCCTCCCGCGTAAAGCGCGCGGGAGGGCATATTTGATTGATAAAAAGGAAACCACCAGCTATGCTGGTGGACAAAAAGGCTTGAGCTATAGAAAGAAAAACCTCCAATTGTTAGAATGTAGAGGGTTTGCCGACCGCTACAAAAACAAAAGGAGGATTAAAATGGA
>JALEIQ010000071.1 GCA_022769795.1 Clostridiales bacterium | reverse complement strand
AGGGGTGCGCACTGTACCCCATACTGCTGATGCGCGAAATGGATGCGCATGTGCGGCTACGCCGGATGGAAAAGGGCCGTCTGGCTTTTTCCATAAGGGCTTTGCCCTTGCCCCGGTCTGCACGCATCTGCCCGCTGTACCGTAAAAAAAGCCATTATAAAAGCTGGGTTGCCGCGTATCCCCAGCTCGTCATAAAAGCTGCCGCAATTTCACCACACCCGCCGCTGCACAAAGCGCGGCGCGAAGCGCAACGCGCCTCCCATACAAGCCTGATAAAGCCGGGCCGCCCTTTTGCGGCCCGGCGGCACAAAGCCCGATGGCCCTTTTGCCATCGGGCGAACTTGCTTTCACGCACCCACCCCTCGCCCAGCAGGCGCAAAGCGCCCTGCGGCCCCCACAGGGGCCGCAGTCCGGGGGTGCAGGGGCAGTGCCCCTGCCTAGAAGATGCGGACGCGGATTACGCCGGGGAGGGCCATGAGCTGGGTTTGTAGCATGGCGTCGGGAAGGCGGTCAAGCTCCAGAACGGTCACGGCCACATCCTTGCGGCTTTTGTTGAGCATGTTGTTGATGTTGATCTTGCGCGCGCCAATGGCAGCGGAAATGGCGGAAACCATGCCCGGCTCGTTGTCGTGGATGATGAGCACGCGCACGCCCTCGCTGTGCCCCAAAATGATTTCCGGCATGTTGACCGAATTGCGAATCTGGCCAAACTCCAGGTAATCGCGTAGCTCGCAGGCAGCCATGGCCGCGCAGTTTTCCTCGCTTTCCGGGGTGGACGCGCCCAGATGCGGAATGGCGACGGTGTTTTTCATGGCCAGAACTTCCTCGGTGGGAAAATCGGTCACATAGCTGGCAACCTTGCCGCTTTCCAGCGCGGCGGCCAGGGCGGGCGCGTCGCATAACCCGGCGCGGCTGAAGTTGAGCAGGCGCACGCCGTCCTTCATTTTGGCGATGGCGGCGGCGTTTATCATGCCGCGCGTTTCCTCCTTGAGGGGCACATGCAGGGTGATATAATCGGCCTTCTCAAGAATTTCCTCCACATCGGTGCTGCGGTGTACCGAACGGCTCAGCGACCATGCGCTTTCCACGCTGATGAAGGGATCGTAGCCGATTACGTTCATGCCAAGGCCCTGCACGGCCGCGTTTGCCACAATCGCGCCAATCGCGCCCAGGCCGATGACGCCCAGGGTTTTGCCGCGCACCTCGGGGCCGGTAAACTGCGCCTTGCCCTTTTCCACAAGCTTGGCTACCTCGCCATCCTGGCCCGCGAGGCCGCGCGCCCAGTCAATGCCCTCGGCCACGCCGCGGCTGCCCAGCATCAGGCCGCAAATCACCAGCTCGGCCACGGCGTTGGCGTTCGCGCCCGGCGTGTTGAATACCACAATGCCGCGCCTGGTGCATTCCTCAATGGGAATGTTGTTGGTGCCAGCGCCCGCGCGCGCAATGGCCAGCAGGCTTTCGGGCAGATCCATGTCGTGCATGCTCTGAGAACGCACCAGAATGCCGTCCGGAATGGGCTCCTCCTTGGCAATCAGATATTTGTCCGCCGAAAGCTGCTCATGAATTACATCTGAAATGGCGTTAAGCGTTTGAATCTTGTACATCAGACATTCTCCTTTTCAAAGGCCTTCATCACATCCACTAGCTTTTTCACACCCTCCATAGGCATGGCGTTGTAGATGCTGGCGCGCATGCCGCCCACGCTGCGGTGTCCCTTGAGGTTCACCAGGCCGTTTTGCGCGGCGTATTTCACAAAGGCCGCGTCCTTCTCCGCGTCGCCGGTTACAAAGGTCACGTTCATCAGGGAGCGGCAGTCCTTCCTGGCGGTGGGCCTGAATAGGCGGCTCTCGTCCAGATAATCGTACAGTAGCGCCGCCTTGCGGCGGTTCTGCTCGTAGATGGCGGGCACGCCGCCCAAATCGCGCAGCCACTCGAAGCCAAGCTTCGCCATATAAATGCCATATGTGTTGGGGGTGTTGAGCATGCTGTCGTTCTTCACCTCCAGGGCCCAGCTCAGCAGCTTCGGGCATGCGTCGGCCTCGTGGCCCAGAAGATCCCTGCGCACAATCACAATGCACAGCCCGGCGGGGCCGATGTTCTTTTGCGCCCCCGCAAAAATCACGCCAAACCTGCTAACATCCATGGGCTCGGAAAGAATGTTGGAGCTCATATCCGCCACAAGAGGCACGGCGCCGGTATCTGGAACGGCGGTATAGCGCGTGCCGTAAATGGTGTTGTTGGTTGTGATATAGGCATAATCCGCATCGGGCCGCCAGTCAAAGGCTGTGGGCACATAGGCATAGCCGTCCTCGCGCGAGGTGGCGGCAATGTGTACCTCGCCGTACTTTTTGGCCTCCTCGGCAGCCAGATGGGCAAAGTTGCCCGTATCGGCATAGTCCGCCCTGCCGGTTTTCATCAGGTTAAGCGGCACGGCGGAAAATTGCAGCGTGGCGCCGCCCTGTAAAAACAGAATCTCATATTCGTCCGGCACGTTCATCAGGGATTTGAAAAGAGCCTTGGCCTCGTTAAAAATTTCCACATACATGGCGCTGCGATGGCTCATTTCCATAACGCTCATGCCGCGCCCGGGGTAACAAACAAGCTCCTTCTGCGCCTTCTTGAGCACGCTTTCCGCTATCGCTCCCGGCCCGGCTGAAAAATTGTATACGCGTTCCTCCATAAAGCCTTCCTCCTTTTGATGCGGATTTCCATGGTTTTGACCTAGTGGGACGTTTTCTGCCCTGTTGGCGATTTTTTGACCGCTTGAGTATATTATGCATATCACCGACTAGAAATGCAAGCAAAAAAGGATGTTTCTTCGAAAAAAACATCCTGAATACAAAAGTATGAGAGGCTGCCGCCGCGTTCGGCCTTTTGGGCAACGCGGCGTAAACCACCGCAGCGTAAAGCTTTCGAACCTCGCCCCAGCCCCCGCGCTTTTTTGAATATCCGAAGGGGCCTCAGTGCTTTTTCGCCTCGCGGCGCTGGCGGCGCAGCTCGTTCAGCTCCTTGCGCACGGCCTGCTCGCGCGTCTCGGCCTCCATGCGGAAGGCCAGCTCCCGGCGCTTGAGATCGGCCTTTAGCTGGGCGCGCTTTTGCTTGAGCTCCCCAAGCAGCCTGCCGCTATACAGCCTGGCGGACGGGAAAGCCGCCAGCGCGCGGCGCACAAGCGCGCCTTGGCGTGCCAGCGCTTCGCGCACGCTCCTGGTAAGGGCCTCGGTATCATCCTCGCCGGAGAGGTCGGCGGTTTTGCGGATTTTGCTGAGCACCGTGGCCGATACCACGGTATCCGCCGCCAAAAGCAGGCACAGGCCCGCGCATAGCGCATCCAGCGTTCTAAACGAAAGCCCGGCAAACAGGCCGAACAGGAACGGCTTTACCCCGTAGATCATGCACAGGCCCAGCAGGCCAAAGGGGATAAGCGTACCCGCGCACACGCGGCCATTGATATTAAAGGGCTTATGGCTGTAATCCCACCAGCGGGCATGGAACAGCTTTTCCATAAGATAGCTGGTCAGGTATTCCAGCGTGCCGCACACGACCATCGCCAGCACGAACACCACTGCGGGATCAGCGGCATAGCGCGATAGCAGCGCCGTAACCAGCACCGCGCCAAAGCCATAGATGGGGCAATACGGCCCAATCAGAAATCCCCGATTGATAAAGCGGCCAAACTGCACAAGCTTGCAGCAAACCTCCATCAGCCAGCCCAGCACGGAGCTAATGAAAAACAGCAGTACGTAGTATTCCACAGTCGCACGCATGGCGCGGCCTCCTTTGGTAAAGCGGTTTATCCCTGCTATTATACCGCATGCGGGAGGAATTTCACAACGGCGTTTTGAGGGACGAGAAGTTTTTGAGGCTCCGCTCTAATCCCAGCAGAGGTTGACGGAGGTGATGCGCAAGGGCAGCGTGACAACGGAACGTTGTCACGCTGTTCCGGCCAAAGGCCGGAATCACGCGGCCCAATTTGAAAATTTGCGTCGCGTGACCCGGACCGCTGTGCGGCCTTGCCCCGAAGGGGCAAAGCGAGCCGAAGGATATCAACCGAAACGAGCCGGGGGCACGGTCAGTGCCTTCCGCGACGATTGAGGTTGCGTACTTAGTCCCCTGTACCCTCCGAATTGCCCGCGCATTGCGCGGGCAAAGATGGGCCTAAGGGCAAAGCCCTTAGACGGTGGGTGTGGGAGGCGGAGCCTCCCACGCGTCCCTCGTCCCTCGTCCCCCATCCCGCGCGCGTCCCAACAAAACGCTCCCCCGGCGATACCGGGGGAGCTGTCTGCTTCTCTTACAACTTATTCAATAAATTCCAGGTCGCCTTCGTCCCCGGTTTCCTCCTCCATCACGTCGCCCAGATAGGCTTTCACGATGGCCTGGCTCCACGTCTGATTGGCGGTTATATCGTACTCCTGGAACGTGTTGTCATAAAAATCGAAATACACGTTGGAATAGACTGGAATCACGGGCAGAACCTCCGCGAAGCGCTCCTGGAACGCCACCCACTTCTGGCAATAGGCGAGCACATCGCCTGGCTCCGTGCGGCGCATGTCCACGGCGAGGTTGTACAGCTCCTCATCAACAATCGCCGTGCGGTTGGCCGCGCCAATCTCCGCGTCCTCTGGGGAGAAGGTCTGGCTGGGATCAAACACCGTCGCAAAATTGGTTGCCAGGTAGATCATATCGCAGTCGCGCTCGCTGTTGCGGTAATACACGTCCATCAGCTCCGTTACCGGCACGGGCTTGACGTTGAGCTTCACGCCCACCTGCGCCAGATTGGCTACCAGCGTGGCGTCCAAGCTCTTTTCAATCGCGTTGCCCTCGGGATAGAGCATCGTAAGCTCAAGCGCCACCAGCTCTCCGTCGATTTCCTTGCAGCGCACGTCGTCCTTTGCCGCGTCAAACGGCTTCCCCTCGCGGTTCAGCGTCCAGCCGTCGTCCACCAGCAGCTTGCGCGCCGCGCCGGTATCCAGGGCATAGTCGGGCAGATTGTCAAGCGTAAGCGCTTCCCACGCCGCCTGCGTTTCCTCGTATTCCGCAAGCTCGGCTTCCGTAGCGTTTTCAGCGGGCTCCTCAACGGGCGCGCCCTCCGTTCCGCTTACCAGCTCGTAAATCCACTGGCCGATGCCGTAGTAGCCGTTCACCGCCAGGCCGTAGTTGCTCACGTAGTCCGCCACAATGGCGTTCTGATCGAAGCAATACGCAATCGCCTGGCGCACCTTTTCGCTGCTCACCGTCGGCTGCTCGCAGCAGAAGCTTATGAAGCTGAAGCCGCTACGCGGATAGTTCGCCACGTTCACGGGCGCGTTTGCCGTGAGCTCCATCCCGGTGGCGATCACATCCGCCGAAACGCACTTATGCAGCAAATCCACCTCGCCGGAGGCGAGCAGGTCAACCATGGTATCGTTTTGCACCGGGCGCACAATCAGCTTGGGAATGCTGGGCTTGTACCCGGCGGAGTTGCCCTTATAGTACGGGTTGATGGCAAACTCCGCGACGCGGGTATCCCAATCAAAGCTAAGCAGGGTATACGGGCCGCTCACCACGGAAGGATGGCTCAGGTAGCCCGTTTCGGGATCAAGCACGGTTTTGGCAAGCACATCCGCCGTAAAGCTTCCTTCTTCGCTATCCTGGATGAAAACGCCCTCGCCGTTATCCTCCACCGTGCAGCCGGGCGCGATCACATGAATCGGATACGGGCAGTAATCAAGCAGCGCCAGCTCGTAGAAGAACGGCCTGTATTCCGCCTTGACCGTCAGAGAGAGCATTTGATCGCTGAGCACGCGCACGCCGGACAGCGCTTCCGCCTCGCCCGCCATATACGCATCAATCCCGGTGATATAGCCCGAACCGGCGGTATGCGCCCCAATGGCGGTCATCTCCGGCGCGATGGACAGCAAAATGGCGAAGGCGTAATCGCGCGCCGTAATTTGCGTCCCGTCGGAGTAGTAGAGGTCGTCATACAGGGAGATGGTATAGGTGCGGTTACCCGCCTCGT
Organism: Clostridiales bacterium; assembly: GCA_022769795.1. Taxonomy (GTDB): domain Bacteria; phylum Bacillota; class Clostridia; order Christensenellales; family Aristaeellaceae; genus Limiplasma. The sequence continues at coordinate 8,578 of JALEIQ010000071.1, read as the reverse complement.
CGTCCGTAACGGCAAGGCCGCTGACCGCGGAATGGTTTACGGCATAGGAGCCCGTTTCGCTGCGCCACTCCATCAGGTTATAGCCATGCAAGAGCATGCGCACGTCGATATCACTGGCGTTGCTGCCCCACATTTCCGTGAAGAAGCAGCCGCTCAGCGGCGTTGTGCTGCCCACAACAAGCTGCGTATACAGGTTCTCACCGGACTCAAGCTGTTCCGCCTCGGTATTCTCCGCCAGCGCGGCCGCGCCCACAACCATCATCAGCGCGAGGAAAATGGCCAGAAATTTTTTCATATTCTGTGCTTCCTTCCGTTCCTGATAGTCCCTTCCTATTACGGCTATACCCGGCGTGCCAGAGCATGCCGGGTATAAGCCAGGTTTCGTTGATTATTCGAAGCAGTCGCCAACGTTCATCACGACGCCGCCGAGCCCCAAGGGCACGCCGTACTCGTCGATCTCAACGAAGGTTTCCTCGGTATTCCTTGCGTAGAACACCGTCAGCGTGAGGTTGCTGTCGGGCATGCTACCCGCCACGGTTGTCATGTTCGCCACGTAACCGGGCAGCACAGGGGATGCTACGCTGTAATCCTCGCCGTAGAGCACGTTGGGCGCCACGTAGCTTTCCGCGGCAACGGTGCCATCCGTGTAACGGTACTGAATCGTAAGCGTGTAGCTATTGGGCGTGTAGATGACGTCCACCCTGGTGTCGGCGGTAATGGTACCAACGACGTTGCCCAGATTCGCCGTGTAGCCGGGGATTCTCGGGCTTGCCACATTATAGCCCTGGCCGTAGCGGTAAACGCCCACATACCTTTCCGCAGCGGTTCTGCCGTCAATCCGGTTATACCAGTAGTGGATCACGAGCCAGAACGCATTAAGGGTCGGGGTATCGATCTCGCCTGGGGTTACGGGCACTTCTTCGGGGCCATCCGGGTCGGGGTTCGGCGCGGTCGCGGTGGCGGTGTTATGCACGTTATCCGCCGCGAGGTCGGCCTCCGTTACCACATACTCGAACGGGAAGGTCTGGCTAAGGTTCGGGGCAAGCGTTTCGATATGGCCGATTACGTTGCCCTCAGCCGTGCTCAGACTATCCGTTACGTCGATGTCGCTCACCGTGAGGTTACCGTCATTGGTGACCGTGATTTCATAGCGGATGGTTTCGCCCAGGCGGTACCCGGCGGCGCTGACCGACTGGCTGGTCACGGTCTTGGTTAGGGTCAGGTGGGGATTGGGCTCCTCCAACTGGGTGGTGGTAGCCGTCGCGTTATAGTCCTGATCGTTTACACGGACGGTTGCCGTGTTGCCATACGTACCATCCAGGATGTCCTGCTCGGTTACGGTGTGCAGCGCCTGAACGCTTACCGTGCTGCCGCTATCCAGCGTGGCGATAACCGCCGCGCCGTCGCGTACCGTGTACCCGTCGGCTGCCACAATGGTAGCGGTGGGGTCGGTAACGATGACGTTGGTAAGCGTATCCGTGGTCACGTTACGCACCGTGATGGTGAAGGGGATTTGCGCGCCAAGCGCGTAGTTGCTTTCCACCACAGGCGTACTCTTGGCGGGCACAACCGGATCGCCGGTTACGGTGAAGGTACCGGGCACGAAGGTCACGAGGTACTTGCCATCGTTCTGGATTTCTTCGCACTCGGTGGCGATGATCGCGTCCTCATACTCGCCAACCATCTCATGCTCGCCCTCGATAGCCAGCTCATATTCGGGAGTGAAGGTATCGCCGTCCCTCAGCCCCGTTACCGTTGCCGTAAGCTCGGGATCAGCCTCGCCGAACTCCTTGGACTTATCATCAGCCGTAACCGTGACGTTCTTATAGTAGTAGAAGTTGACGAAGTTGAGATTTTCATCAGCCGAGATGGTGATGGTCTGGGCCGGATCGGCGTCGGGATCCGCCACCAGGGTGTAGCCCTCAAACGTACCCGGCTGCACGGTTACCTGAGATTCAAACGTGTTGTTGGGAACCACGTTGGAGAGCGCAATCGGGGTGGTTGTGTTGTTCCAGTAGTAGTTTACTGTGTAGCTCAGGTCGGCGCGCTTCGTATAGATGAACACGATCTTGTTCTCGCCCGTGGTCATCGTCACGCTCTTCGTTTCCGCATCCACAGTGTAACCGTCAATCTGCTTTGCGGTCTCTGTGTAAGTCTCGCCGAAGGTCTTGCCCGTTTCTGTCTTGGCTTCAGCCAACTCTGTCCCGGTCACGCTTCCCTCACGGTATTCCACCGTGTAGCTCAGGTCAGTACGCTTCGCCCACGTGCCCACAAGCTCCACATCACCCGCGGGCATGCTGAACGTATCTCCGCCTGCTAGCTGCTCGCCGTCCCGCGTCCAGCCAGTAAACGTGTAACCCGGCACATCATTCGGCGTGGGCTGAACCAGCACCACATCCTTATACTCGTATTGCTCGCTAGTCGGCGGATCACCAGCCTCAGACGGAATCTTGCCTTCATACGTATACGTTACCGTATACTTCTTGTTCTCATGCGTGTTGGTAATCGCAAGCGCAGTCCCCGAGGTAGCTTTAAACGTCTTGCTGACCTCGTCCTGCTTATACTCGTCGAAATTGGCGAAGTTCTCCGTCACGTCATACGTAATCACATTGCCGTCCGCGTCGAACTTCTCAACATTCTTCACGTTCGCCGTCCACACGTTGCCGGATTCGTCCGCCGTCCAGGTCCTGGCGGTGTAGTTTTTCCCGCCGCCCGTAAGCGTTACCGTGAATTTGCCCATCTCCGGGCGGAACTCGTCGCGGTTGTTGTCATCCGCCCACGTCTTGGTAACGGTCAGCGTTTCAATCGTTTCCTTTGCCGTGTTGGTGATCGTCTTGTCCTGCGTAGTCATCGCATACAGCGGATGCTCTACCTCAACAATCTGGTAAGCAATCACCTGGTGATTCTGATATTTCGGCAAATCCCTGTAGGTCACGATATACTGGTTCCGGTTGTTCTCGTCAACCGTCACCTCGGGTACCACGCCCTCAACGAACTTACTTCCAGCGTTGGTTTTTTGCAGCTCGACCCAGCTCTTGTACTCATCCGGACTCGGGCGATTACCCGCCGCATCGTCGTTGTCCTTCCATACCTTGGTTACGGACACTTCCGTCGTTTCCGGGATATGCGTATTCGTCACCGTGAACCCAGTCGCCGCGTCGCCGGTAACTGCCACCGTGTAGAACTCGTTATAATCTCCGCTCGTAATCGGTTCGCCAGCCGCGTTCAGTTCAGCAACGCTATACGCAATCTTCTGGCCGGTGATGGGGTCATACTCCGGCAGGTTATTAAACGCAGCCTTCCAATAATTATCTCCATTAAGAACCTTTTCACCCACAACGCCCTGTTCGTTGCGTAGCTGCACCCACACCTTGTCGGGGCGCTTGCCGTCCCGATCTCCGTCGTCCTCCCAGACCTTCTGAACCAGCACGTTTATATTCTTTTGCGTGTTTACGAAGCTCGCGGTGGGACTCACCTGGCCCGTAACCTGTAGCTCAATATAGGAACCCTCCGCACCGTTGACCGTTGTATGCCATCCGTCGGTGTTAAGCTCCTGAATCTTTTTTTCGCCGTTCTGCTTCAGCAGTTGCACGGATCCCGTTCCTGATGTTCGGTCTTTTGGCACAACTACGTTTACTGTATGCTTCGTCACCTTGCCGCTCTGGTTTCCATGGGTGACTTCAAACGTAAACGTCAGCGTCGTATCAGCCGCAGCAGGCTGTGCCAAATTCACGGTTTTCTGAATGGTAAGGGTACCTTTCGTTGGTTCCCACTGGGCATAGAGGTTGACTGCCTTATTCTTGTTTGTAAACTCCTCCACGGAAATGCGGCCGCCAACCGCATACTTCTTTCCTGTTCCATCGGCATTCTCGGTCCAGCCCGCAAACTTGTAGTCCTCGCGCTGGAACATGCAGTCGCTCACGGTCGCGCCCTCGCTGGACCTGGAATAGCGGGTTTCCGTCTGGTCAGTATCGAAGTTGCTGTGGTAGATTACCTTGTTTGCATCGTCCTTGGACTCCCAGATGGCCGTGAAGGTCATATTCATGAACACGGTGTAGGAGCCGCCCGGTAAGAAGGTTCTGTTGTAAGGGGCGTCCTCCTTCCAACCGGCAAACACCTTGCCCTCGGGAACGGTGATGCCCTCCGGCAGGTCTTGCAGCTTTACCACCTGTTGCAGGCTGTAGCTGTTCGGGTCCGTCCAAGGCTCATCAAAGCCATTAGCGTAATCATAGGTCAGTGTAAAGTCCAGGGTTTCCCACTTCGCGTAAACCTTGGTGTCCTTCGTTACGGTGGTCACGCCGGGGATGAAGTCCTTCTTCAGCATGTTGCCCTGGTCGGCATAGGGCATGTAATACCAGCCCGCGAAGGTGCCATACCTCACGTCGTTCATGGGAACGGTCACCAGCGGCGCTTTGTCGCCGATGTAAACCACGCTGGACGTATACGCTTTTTCGTTCGGTTCCTCGGTCAGGTAGTACGTAATGGTGATGGGGTTCACGCGCCACTTCGCGTACATTACAAGGTTATCGTCCGGCATGGTGCCCGAGAAGTTCACCGGCTCATTGCAGTCCGCGTCAGTGTACCAACCCGCAAACGTGCAGCCCTCGCGGGTGGGCACGGCAGGCTCAAACCAACTGAGCTTCTCGCCGTACTTTACACCCGTTATCTGGTATGTCGTTTCATTCTCACCGCTAACAGGCTGATACTTCGTATTCGGATCATAATCCGTGCCAGTGTTGGTAAGGTGCGCGCACACCGTTTCGTTGTTAATCTCGTTTGCGTCGTTCAGGTTGACTGTGATTGTATGCGGTTTGCGCTTGTAATAGAGTATGTTATACTCCTTGACATTAGATACCGTCGGCCCATTCGGATAGTTACTGAATCCGCACTCGTTGAAACTATCCTTTTTTTCAGCATCCCCGCTAGGGTGCGTAAAGCCTTCAATCTCTTTGTAACCAAAGGTTTGTGTGCCTTTAGCCAGTTGGCTATACGTTTCATTGATGGTATACCAAAGTTTATTATTGTCCTGCTTGTGATGGGTTTCGCCTTTCAGCGATTCAAAAACGTAGAACAGGTAGTAATTACCAACATTCTGATACACCGCCGTCATTGGGGTGTCGCTCTTAGCCCAATTGCATGCGTCATCGGTCATTGTCACTAACTTCGATGACTGTGTAGTAGTATTCCGTCCGATTGTAATTTTCCATGCATAGAAATTCTGTTTACTAAACGAAATCCCCGACGCACCGGCGTGCGGCCATCTATTTGAGATATCCTCGTCCAGCTCAGCACTAATGGTGTACGGATTGTTGTCGTCATACACCGTTTCCTTGAAGGTCATCGTATTGTATTTCGTTACCCAGCGATTGTTTTCCCACACCTCATATGTGCCCGGCTTGAACCTCAACGTATACACCGTACGGTTATAGAACACATTGATAACCGTGCCGGTCGCTTTAACTTCAACATCCGGCGCGCCCGCAAGATGGTAGTAGGCATAGCCGCCGTTATCGTCAGCCGGGAGATTCCCATAATTCTGAGTGGTGCCCTCAGTCGCATGCAGGTTTACAAGCGTTCTGCCGTCAAGCGTAACCGTCTCGCCAGCCCTGGCATACGCCTTCTGCGTTTCGGCATAGTTGTAATTCTTAACGTCCAGGTCGTCGTTATTGCGCTCCTGCTTATTCTTCTGCCGCCAGAACACCACGCTTACGGGTACAATATCGCCCTCCCACATGGCGTACAGGTCTACGTCGCCCTGCGCAAGCGCAGCCTTCACCTGCTCCAAGGTAGCCTCGGTCTGCGTTTCCGTATTCGGTTGCAGCGACCATCCCTTGAAGGTATAGCCCGTGCGCGTAGCCGTCGGGAACTCGGTATATTCTGTTCCCTCGTCCACAACGTACTCAAACGGCGCTATCAGGGTGCCGTAGGTTTCATAGTTCACATAGTGCAGTTCGCTAATGTGCGCCTCAAGCACCATGTCCCTCTCAACGGGCTTGGTGAAGTCAAAGTATTCGGTCTTGCGCTGCTCTCTCCAGCCCAGGAACTTGCGCTTCACAAGGGTCATGCCGCTAAGGTCTACCGGGTCAATTTTGCCGCCCTTGGACACGTTGGCATAGGCAATCTGCTTGCCGTCCACCATGTATTGAACCGTGTATTCGTGCTTCACCTTCGCAGTAAGCACAAGGTTCTCCGTTACAGGGGTGGCAAAGTCCCACTTGGCGCTCTTATCGGTGTACCAGCCCAGGAACGCGATATCGTTCTCGCCAATCTGCGCGTCGCCGGGATCGATGGCGGACTCCCCATTCGTTACAACCCGCGCGGGAATCGGGTTCCCGGCGGCGTCCCTGGCGGTGTTGCCGTTCTCGTCCAGGAAAATGACCAGGTGCTGGTTCTCCCCAAGCTCCAGCTTTTCAAACTTGGCCTCAACGGTCGCATTCGCCGTCACGCTGGTGATGTTGGGGTTCCAGCCTACAAAGGTCAGGGTTTCAACATGCTCCTGGCCACCTTCATCCGTGTAGGTGTTGCTAATCGTCGCGCCAAGCTTGTATTCGAAGCTCTTATCCGCGTTCGTAATGCCCTCGGGATTTCCTACCGGGTCGCCGTAGGCATACGGGCGCGTGGCAAGCGTATTCTCACCATGCATGAAGGTAATGTTGAACTGTTTCTTTTTCAGTACAAGGTTGTACGCGCCGCCGTCGCGGAATTCTTTTACCAGATACTGCGCCGCATCCCCGTTCGGCTCAAGGATAATCAGGCTGCTTCTATCCGTCCAGCCGCAGAACTCATATCCGTCTTTATTGTACTTCGGGTCTTGCGGGGCGGAAATCGTATCCTGGGCCGCGTTGTAGGTGCCGTAGTTCACGCCGCCCTCAGCATCGTAAAAGATAGCGTTCTTCTCGCGGTAGGTGGCATAAAAATCCACGTTTCCGCTCGCCTGGTAATCGCTCTCCGGCTGGTACGTCATCACAAAGCCAACCTGGCCGTAGGGCACAATGCCGTTGGGATATTTGCTCATTGACCAGCCAAGCGGAATATAATTGCTGTTCGGGTCCATCGCGGGCAGATACACGGTAGGCTCGCTGGGGTCAATCTCCTCGCTCTCGACCAAAGCTCCCTTTGCGTCAAAGAAGCGCACGCGATACATATTCTTGTAAACCGCGTAGAAGATTGTGTCCTCGTTGATGATCTCGGCTTCCACGTCAATTTCTTCGCCGCCATCGGTTTTGGACCAGCCGCGGAAAATCTCGCCTTCCTTGCTGGGCGCGCCGGGGGCCTCGATGCCGCTGGTTCCCGCAATCACGTTGATGCTGCGGATGGTCAAGCCGTCCGCCATGAAGGTAACGGTTACCTTCTTGCCCCACTTTGCAACGAAGGTAGTATCCTTATCAATGGTAACAGCGGTAACGTCCTCAACCAGCTCGCCGTTCAGCATCCAGCCAGCCCTGGAAAAGGGAGCCTTCCTGCGCGGGAAGCGTGGGCACGTCGGCGGAGGAGAGCTTGTTGCCCTTCTCTACCTTGACGGTTTTTGCCACAGTGTCGCCGCTCTTAAAGGTAACGGTCGCCAGCTCGGCCCATACCGCGTAGAAGGTGGTGTTTGCAGTAATTACCTCATCCGTTACGGTTACTACGGGGCCGTTTTCGCTAAGGCTCCAGCCCTTGAAGGCTTGCGTATCCGTAGTTGCAAGGCTGGGCACGTCAGCGGCGGAAACCTTGCTGCCAATTACTACGGTAACTTCCTTTTCCGTTTCATTGCCGTTCTTAAAGGTAACGGTTGCTACCTCCACCCATACGGGAACGAAGGTGAGGTTGTCATTTACAGTATATGTTGCAGGATCAACAACCGTCTGGGTGCCCTGCTTGGCCCAACCCGCAAAGGCATAGCCCTCCGCAGGCTCGGGATTGCCGGAAGGCACAGGCGCTTGCGTGTCCGCCTCAACGCTAAATGTTGCAAAAGCGCTGCCATCTTCATTCAGGTAGGCGACGGTTTTTGCCTCGGCCCACACCGCGTAGAAGGTGGTGTCCGTCGTGATGCGCGTGGGGAAGGAAATGGCGGTTCCATCCGGCGTAATAGACCAGCCCTTGAACACGTAGCCTTGCTTCATGGGATTGGTTTCTGGCGCGTTGACGTTGCCGTTCCTGTCATGAGCACGGATGGAGGCGTACTCCACGCCGTCATTCATGAAGGTGGCGGTAGGACGGGCTTTCCTGGTTACCTCGACCGTCCTTGCGGACTGGACGTTGGTTAAGCTACCTTTAATGGTGTAATCGTAGCCTGCTTCTTCTTTTAATCTGGCGTTTTGGTCATGACGAACAATCTGCGTATCCACAATTTGTTCGCCAGTGTCGGCATCGGTGCAGACAATGGTTACGGTATAAAATTTATAAGCATTTGGATTTCTCCAACCGCCATATGGAGCAATATAATACGTATTTTTATGGTTGATTGTAAAATCAAGTTGGACACTTAAATGAAAAAATCCATAGTGATTATTCTCCCCGTGGTAGAATGCAGTTGCGACACAACATTTGCCAAAGGAGGGCAATCACTATGGACTGCCAAGATTATAGCACAGTCAGC
>JALEIQ010000054.1 GCA_022769795.1 Clostridiales bacterium | reverse complement strand
AGGAAAACGCCAACTTTAACGGCGCAAACGGAGAGGCGCTGCCCATGTCCTCCGTGGATATCGACCAGGTTGACGTAACCAACATGCAAACCCGCCCCGACATCTGGACCGCCGCCGGTACCACCGACTGGACCATGAACGGCGAAATCGGCATGCGCGTGCTGCTCCTTGAGCTGGCTGGCGAATACGATAAAATCTACGACCCCGCCTCCGGCCAGTACGGCGTGGATGTGGTTGAGGTTCCCGGCACGGCCATCCTGGCCTCCGCCCTCAGCCCCGAAAGCACCGTTGAGAACCTGGGCGAGGTGGCCGGTGAAACTTACGGCAACCTGAGCTACCTGTCCGTTGCCGACTGGATGCCCGCCGAGCTCATCCATAAGTAAGAACCGTTTTTCAAAACCGTCAATAAACCATTCGAGCAATGTTTCTTGACAAAGAAGCGTCGGAGTCTTTGCTCCGGCGCTTCTTTTCTTAAAAGCAGCATCTTTTCTTGAATGAGAGAGAGGGAAATCCATGGACAAACTCACGCTTGGTACCCGGAATGTTTCCATAGAATTTCCCGGTGTGAAGGCGTTGACAGACGTAAATTTCGAGGTCAGCACCGGCGAGATTCGCGCTCTTGTGGGCGCTAACGGCGCGGGCAAATCCACCCTGATGAAGGTTCTTGCGGGCGCAAATCCGGATTATACCGGCGAGGTATATTTGAACGGAGAAGTGGTGGAGCTGCGCAACACAATGGCGGCCAAAAAATTGGGCATCCAAATCGTATATCAGGAAGTGGACATGGCTTTGGTGCCCACTCTTTCCGTGGCTGAAAACGTTATGCTCAACGATATGGTTATGAGCTCAGGCCGCAGTCCGCTTTTGCATTGGGCCAGCCTGCGCGCCCGTGCCAGGGAGGTGCTTGAGCGCCTCCACATCAATGTGAATGTACGCGCGCTAGTGCAGGATCTTTCCCTTGCGCAGAAGCAGATGGTTCTGATTGCCAGGGCTATCGCCAACGAATGCAATTTTCTGATCTTGGATGAGCCTACCGCGCCGCTTAGCGATACGGAAACCGCCGAGCTTTTCCGCCTGGTAAAGCATCTTCAGGAAACGGAGAATATCGCTATTATTTTTATCTCGCACCGCATCAACGAGATTATCCAGATCTGCGAAAAATACACCGTTATGCGCAACGGTGAAATTGTGGATACAAGCCCCATCACCCCCGATACCACCACCCGTGAGATTGTGGAAAAAATGCTGGGCCGTTCCTTTGAGGAGAACTTCCCCAAGGAGCACGTGCCCATCGGGGAAAAGGCGTTTGAAGTGAAAAACCTTTGCGGCGCGGACGGCAAGGTTAACGACGTATCCTTCTATGTGCGCAAGGGCGAAATCGTGGGCATTGCGGGGCTTGTGGGCGCGGGAAAATCGGAGCTTTGCAAAACCATCTTCGGCGCTTATGAAAAAACCGGCGGCTCCGTGCATTTGAATCAAAACGAGCTAAAAATCTCCAATCCCTCCCACGCGGTAAAGAACCGCATTGCGCTTGTGCCCGAGGAGCGCCGCAAGGAAGGCGTGCTGGTAAACGAAACCGTCAGCTTCAACCTTTCCGCCGCGTCGCTTGGCAAGTTCTGCACGGCCTCCTTCATCAGCAAGGCCAAAACGGACGCGAACGCAAGGCAGTATGTGGACAGCCTGGGAATTATCACGCCGTCGATCAAGCAGCATGTAAGAAACCTGTCGGGCGGCAATCAGCAGAAGGTAGCTGTTGGCAAATGGATGGCCGCGGATTGCGACGTATACATCTTTGACGAGCCCACCAAGGGCGTTGACGTTGGCGCAAAGCAGGATATCTTCCGTTTGATTAACGATATCACCAAGCGCGGCAACAGCGTGATCTATGCCTCGTGCGAGAATTCCGAGCTTCTGTCTATCACAGACCGCATTTACGTTCTCTACGACGGCCGCGTCATGGCCGAGCTTGTAACCGCCGCCACCAACGAGGACGAAATCATGCACTATGCGGTGGGGAGCACCACAAAGTACGCCTGAATCAGTATAGAAGGCATAACAGGAGGGCATCATTTATGCAAGCAACGCTGAAACCAAATCCGCTGGCGACCCCAAAAAACAAGACCTTTTTGCGGTTTCTGCTGGACTGGGCGGCCGTTATCACGCTCATTCTATGCTTTGTGGTCTTTAGCCTCATCAAGGGAGAGCGCTTTCTTTCCGTAAACAACATGATTAACATTCTGCGCGCCATGTCCATTACAACGGTGTTCGCCATTGCGGCAACCGTCACCATGGCGCCCGACGGCTTTGACATGTCCGCCTGCACGCTGGCGAGTTGCTCGGCCTATGTATTTGTAAGCATGTATTTGTGGTATGGTTTGCCGCTATGGGCCTGCATTCTGGTTTGCGTGGCGGTTACGCTGGTAATGTATCAGCTCACCATGTTCCTGATTCTGGTATGCAAAATTCCGGATATGCTGGCAACCTGCGCGCTCATGTTTGTGCATCAGGGGTTGGGGCAATGGTACATCGGCGGCGGCGCCGTATCCACCGGCATGCGCCTGCCCAGCGGCGCGCAGCCCGTGCGCACCAAGCTGGAGGAATCCTTCAGCGCCATTGGCCGCGAGCCCTGGCTGATTATCATCATGCTGGTTTGCGTGCTCATCGCCTTCGTTTTTCTGGAATACACCAAGCATGGCCGCTTCATCTACGCCATGGGCGGCAACAAGCAGGCCGCGAAGCTAAGCGGCATCAACGTGAAGGCCTACCGCTACCTTGCCGGAATGATTACCGCTGTGTTTATCGCAATCGGCGGTATTCTGGTTTCCTCGCGCGGCAGCTCCGCGCAGGTGATGTGCTGTGACAACTACCTTATGCAGTCCCTGGCGGCGGTGTTTGTAGGCCGCTCCGTAGGCGGCGCTGAAAAGCCGAACGCCATCGGCACGCTGATTGGCGCCATGCTGGTATCCACGCTGGAAAACGGCCTGACCATTTGCGCCGTTCCCTACTACGTGCTGCCCGCCGTAAAGGGCGCGGTGCTGGCCCTGGCGCTGGTTGCCGCTTACGCCACCAAGAAGGAGCAGTAAGGCAGGGAAAAGCCAGCCGAACGACCGGCAGGCATGTCATTTTAACACGTTATAAGGCCGGCATAGTCAAAAGCTATGCCGGCCTTTTCCGTTTTTCCATAAGCCGCAGCCCATCATTTTTTCAAAATTCTTTGTAAGGAGGCCTCATCCAACAAATTCACCGTTTCAAATCTGCCCTTATAAAACACGGCCCAGTTATTGAAAACGCAGGGCAGATTCTTTGCCTTTTCCAGCGTATCTACCTGAATGAAGCGCGCGGGAATGCCGCTCGCTTCACAGCATTGCTTCGCCCTTTCCACGCTTTGAAACACGTAGGGGCATTGCATATCGTAATAAACGGTCAGCTCATTGCCGTCAATTCTCTGCTTCTTCGCATTGGGGGCGAAGCCGGGCTTTGTTCCGTCAAAGGAAAGGGCGAGCAATTCATAGCCGTTTTCCGTTCGGTCAACTACCTCAAAGCCAAACCTCCTGGCAAAGCCTTGATCCGAAAGCCATGCCTTCTGCTTCTGCGCTCCAAGCATGCAAACGCCGGATTTTCCCTTTGCTCTGGCGTCGGCCAGGCAGTACTCCATCAGCGTCCTTCCATACCCTTTTCCTTTGCAGCCGCCGTTTACCCATAGGCAATACAAGTAAACATAGTTTTCGCCAACAACGGGAACCCAGGCGGTTTCAAGAGGGGCATACTCAATAAAGACCGTGGCCTTTTCGTTCAGCTTTCTAAAAACATGCCCTTCCTTCAGCCGTTCGGAGAGCCATTGCCGCTTCGCCTCAACGCCCGGGTGCGGCTTTCTGCTGCGGATAATGCAGCACAAGTGCTCGTTGGCCAGGTTTTCCTCTGTCAGGTTGATGAAATCAGGCATGCCATGCACCTCCGCCTCAGCGCAGCCGTTTCAGCACCGCGCGCACAATCGCCTCTACCTCCGCCTCGCTTATGGCGGCGTTTCCGCCCGCCAGGGGCGCATCCATCATCCGCTCCGCCACGGTTCCGCGCTGCGCCACCACATCCGCCGTATTGCTCGCCTCTGCGGCGCAGGGCGGAATGCCGCCGCTGGTGATGCCCAGCTTTTTGCGGATCTCAATCAGCTCGTCCACCTGCTCGCAGCTAAGCACATTGGCCTTGCCAATGATGTTGCCGGTGTACATCATAACCATGGCATAGTGCTCTACCGATTCTAGCCTGTACCAGGCCTCCATCAGCGATCCGCCCCACGCCACCGCGCCGTGATTGGCCAGCAGCAGCGCGTTGTAATCGCGCGCATAGGGCGCGATGCTGTCCGGAATGCCCTGGGAACCGGGCGCCTCATAATGCACGCAGGGCACGGTGCCCAGGTTCACAAGCGCCTCGGGGTAGATAGCCCTGTCCAGCCCGATGCCCGCGATGGCAAACGACGTGCTGATGGGCGGATGCGCATGGCATACCCCGCGCGCCTCCGGGTTTTCCTGATAAATGCGCAGGTGCATTTTGATCTCGCTGGACGGGCCCCGCTCCGCCTGGGAAAGCACGGTGCCGTCGGTTCGCATCTTTACCAGCATATCCTCGCTCATAAAGCCCTTGGATACGCCGGTGGGCGTGGCCCATAGAATATCGTCGTCCACCTTGCAGCTAATGTTGCCGTCGTTGGCCGCCACAAAATTCTTTTGATACATTCTTCTGCCGATCTCCACAATCAGCTTCTTTGCCTCGTCATCCGTGGGATAGCGATTCACGCTGGTCATATCCGTCACCTGTTCTTCCGTTCTCTTAAAGCAGCGTATCCTTTATTTTCTCGTATTCCTCGCGCGTCATGAGCACCTCTCGCGGCTTGCTGCCCGCGGATTTGCTCACAATGCCGCGCGCGGCCATATCGTCAATCAGCCGTCCCGCGCGGGCGTAGCCTATCTTCATACGGCGCTGCAACATGCTTATGCTGGCCTGACCGTCGCTGATTACCATTTCAATGGCCTCGGCAAGGCGGTCGTCCACGCCGCTGTCGCCCTCGTTTTCATTCAGTGGGTTCACGCTTTCCTCGTCGCTCTCCATGGCCTCAATCACATTGGGGTCAAAGTCCACGCGGGAATGCTGGCCGATATAATCCACAACGCGCTCGGTTTCCGCGTCGCTCAGGAAGCAGCCCTGCACGCGAATAGGCGCGCTCGCCCCGGTGGGGAAATAGAACATGTCGCCACGGCCCAGCAGCTTCTCCGCGCCGTTCTGATCCAGAATCGTGCGGCTGTCAATGCTGGAGGATACCGCAAACGCGATGCGCGAGGGAATATTGGCCTTAATCAAGCCTGTAATCACGTCCACGGTGGGGCGCTGCGTGGCCACAACCATATGGATACCGGCGGCGCGCGCCAGCTGCGCAATGCGGATGATGCTTTCCTCCACTTCCTTTTTGCAGGCCAGCATCAAATCCGCCAGCTCGTCGATGATAATGACAATGCGGGGCAGCTTTTCCTCGCCCGGCCCCAGCTTGGCGTTGTAGGCGGAAAGCTCGCGCACGTTCTTGGATTGCATCTTATGGTAGCGGTCCAGCATCTCCGCCACCGCCCATTGCAGCGCCCCGGCAGCCTTGTGCGGGTCGCTCACCACGGGAATCAGCAGGTGCGGACCCACGGTGTAGCACTGCAATTCAACCACCTGGGGGTCCATCATAATCATGCGCACCTCCTCCGGCGAGGACCGGAAAAGGATGGAGTTGCTAATCGCGTTGATCCCTCCGGATTTGCCGCTGCCCGTTTGGCCCGCGATAAGCAGATGGGGCATCTTGGCAATATCGCAGATGACGGGCTTTCCGGCAATATCGCGGCCCAAAGCCACCGCCAGCGGCGATTTGGCCGTCTGCATCTCCTGGCTCAAAAGCACCTCGGCCAGGGTAACGCTTTGAATCTCCTTGTTGGGCACCTCTACGCCGAACAGGTTGGTGCCCGGAATAGGTATTTCAATGCGCACGCCGCCGTTTGCCGCCATATCCAGGGCGATGTTATCCGCAATGCTCATGATGCGCTTTACATTGATGCCGCTGGAAACCAGCCCCAGCTCAAAGCGGGTAACGGCGGGGCCGTGCGTTACGCGCTGCACGCGGGCGGGAATGCCGAAGCTTTCCAGCGTTTTTTCAAGGCGCGTGGCGTCCTCCGTGTCAGCCGCGCGCGTATCCACGGTTGCGCGCCGCTGCTGCACGTTCAGCAGGTCGATGGAGGGATAGGTATAGGGAATCTGCGCGTGCTCCGCGCCTGCATTCGAAGCGGGCTTGGGCGCGTCCGCGGGCCGCTTATAGGCCGCGTGGCGATCGTTTGCCTGCGGGGCCTGAAACGTCTGGGGCGCGGAGGCTTCCGCCGCCTGAACGCGCTGCGGTTCCACTACCGGCTGCGCCTTTTCAACGGCAGGCTCCACGCCGCCCGGCGGTACAACCGGCTGAAGCGTCTGTACGGCCTGCGGAGCGGCAGCCGCCGGTTCAGCGGCTTGCATGGCGGGCGCAAAGCCGTCCGCCATTTGCGCCATTTCGTTTCCCACAATGTCCTCGGCGATTTCCGCCTTGCGCTTGCGGATTTCCTCAATGCGCTCCATCGCCTTGCGCTTGGAGGCGGACATAATCAGCGTATCGTTCAGCTGGGTTTCGTCCGGGGCCGCGCCCATCTCGCTGGGCGTAAAAGTCATGCGAGTTTGATAGGGCTCCTTCTTTTCCTTCTTCGGATTTTTTTCGCTCTTTCGCCACGGCAGCTGCCATCCCTCGGGCGTGATGATCTCGTCATACATTTCCTGTTGCGGCGCTTGCGGCGGATATCCCGCGTAGGGCATATAGGCCTGTGCGCCTTCCATGGGCGGCTGCTGCATCAGCATGCTGCCATAGGGCGGATAAACCGCCTGCGGCTGAGGCTGAGGCTGCTCCTGGGCTAGCTGCTGCTCCTTTTTGCGCCTGAAGGCGGGTGAAAACAGCCTGCGATCCTCCTCCTCCGCCATCTGGCGCTGGCGTTCCAGCTGCTGCTGATACTCCTGCTGCGCGCGCGCCTGCCTGCGCTGCTCGCCGCGGGCCTTTGACCCCTCGCGGATGCTTTCCACCATCTGCAATAGGTCAAAGCGCGATACCAGCAATACGCAAATCACGCAGATCAACCCCAGGGCGACCGCGCCGAAGGTCGTGCCCAAAAACGTCCATGCGGGCCAGGCCAGCAAAATGCCCAGCGCGCCGCCAAAGGCGCCGCTTGTTTTGCACACGTCAAAGGCCGCACGAATCAGGCTCCAATAGCCCGCCGCGTCCGCAACGGGCGGCGTGGCCGCGTTGTTCATGCCCACAAGGTATTCCATCAGGGCGTATTGGCCCACCTTGCTCAGCAAATTGAGCATGCCAAGCACCGCCAGAAACAGCAGCGTTATCAGCAGAAACCCTCGCTTGGGCATGCTTCGGCCCGTTGAAAACGCAACGAGCAAGCCGCCCCAAATCATCAGCACGCTCACGCCTACGCACAGTCCGCCGCCCAGGCCCTGCATTATTTGCTTTACCTGAGAAAAGAACGCGCCCTTGAGCCCGCCCGCAACCGACAGCAGCGTTACCACGCCCACCGTAATCAGCAAAATACCCGCCGCCGCAAACGCGGCCAGCGTGCCGGATTCGTACTGAGGTGCGTTCTTTTTACCCTTTGCCATTGAAGCCTTCATCCTCCGAGAAGTTTACTTGCATAGCTGGATGGCGCGCAGTACGCCGTCCTCATCCGCGTGCAGGCGCAGCTCATATGCGCCGTAATGGTATACATCGCTCTGCCCCTGGGGCAGGTTGTAATCATACGCCATGTTTTCCGTAAAGAGCATGGTTTCATCCGGCTCGCCCAGCAGGTTCAGCCAGCCGCTTCTTTCCGTCGAGCCGATCGCAAGTCCATACAGGCTCCCGCGCTTCACCTGGATTCCCTCGACCGCCGATGCTTCGTAGCCGCTTTGAATCGCGTCCGAAATCAGCAGCACGCCGCGAAACGCGGGCGCTTCCAGCACAAAGTAACGTCCGCCCGGAAACGCGTCAGGCGTGCGCACCAGCCTGTATTTCTCCACAACGTCCTTCATGGAATCGCCCAAGGTAGCCGGCACATGGGGCAGCCTGCCAGACTCCACGCTTTTTATAATAGCGGTCTTGGCCTTTTCGGGCGAAAGGGCTTCCTCCAGCAATTCCAGTTGCTTAGGAAGCTCGTCCGCCCCATCGCGCAGATAGGATGCGATCTCCTCATAGTAAAACTGGCACGCGCCGCTGTATCCGCTTAAAAGCGAAAGCTGTTCTCCCGGATACCAGAAGGTGATGCCGTCCTTATCCAGAGTAAAGGCGTCGCGCGGAAGCGGCGTTACCTGGCTGTAGGCCAAATAGCCGCTCAGCTCCTCCGTAAGGCTTTCCTCAGCGATTTGCTCCATGGCGCTCACCGCCGCGTCCGCGTCCTCAAACAGCGCGTCCAGGGCCAGGCGTTCGCCGGTAGCAAGGCTGTAGGTCAGCGCCGAATAGGCTTGTCCCTCCCGCCCGTTTGGCATTTTACCCTTGGCGCTCATCACCAGGGAGAGCACTTTGTCCGTTTCCATCGTAATGTCGTAATCCACCTGCAAGCCCCATGGGCTTTGCCCCAGCGTGACCAACGTTACCAAATGGTTGGTCACGCCGGAGGCGGTTACGATATCGTCGTTGATTTTTTGCTGTACGGCCTCATCCGCCATGCCTTCAAGCTGCGGATAGGCCACATAATTCTCTCCGAGCTGCGTGCGTATCTCCGTTGTTTGGGCCTGGGCCGCTCCTAGCGTAAAGGCGCCCAAAATCAGCAGCGCAAGCCCGCAGGCCAGCAGCTTTCCGCGCATAACGTATCCTTCCTTCCGTACTTTATTTGCGTCTACTATCTTACAACGATTTTCGATTTGTTGCAAGTTTGTTACAGTATTTCTCTCCACTCAACAAAGTTTTACAGGCCGCCTCCCGCGCCCGGAGTAAGCATGGGCTGTAACTGCACGCCGGAAAGCGCCGCCGCTATGGTGCGCGGAATCTGGGTAAAATCCGCCACAAGGGAACGGGGCTTCTTTACAGGATCATCCTGTCCAAAGGGTACAAAGTACACGTTGCGCCAGTTCAGCAGCCGCCCGATGTTCTGCGCGGCGGAGCTGAGCCCGTCGTTGGTGGATACGGCCAGCACCAGGGGCCTTTCATTGCGCAGGTGGCTTTTGGCTCCCAGGAGGGCAGGCGTATCAAACACGCCGTTTACAAGCTTTGCCAGGCTGTTGCCCGTTGCGGGCGCAATAAGGTACACATCGCTCATCCTTTTTGGGCCGATGGGCTCGGCGGCCGTGAGCGTATCAATAGGCTCGTGTCCCGTTATTTCCACAATCCGTCCCCTCAGATGCTCCGCCGTCATAAAGCGCGTATCCAGCCCGCCCGCGTGGAAGGAAAGCACCGGCAGCACGTCATAGCCCCGCCGCACCAGCTCCTCCATCTGCGCCAGCACTCGTTCAAACGTGCAGAAGGATCCCGTCATGGCAAACGCGATAGATGTTTTTTTCATAATGACGCCTCCACAAGCAAGCGCATGGCCGCCTCCTTCATCGCAAGAGCGGCGCTTTCACACGCATATCTTGCGGGAAGGCCAGGCAGCACGGCACAGTTCAGGCCCAGCCGTTTTGCCTCCCCAGCGTCAAATCCATAGGGCGCGCTGGCCAGCTCCAAAAGCCAGGTTCCCTCCGGCAGCGCTTTGAGCGCCTTGCCGTCAATCACAGGGGCGGGCACGGTGTTAAGTACCATGTCAAGCTCCGGGGCAACCCCGGCGATCTCCTGCGGCAGGATAGGATGCATGCCTTCCTCCCCCGCCAGCATCCGCGCCGCTTCTCTGCGCGCGGCGACCCATACCTTTGCGCCAAGCGCCTTTAGCCTCAACGCAAGCGCCCGGCCAAAGCGGCCATATCCCGTTACCAGCACCGCCTGATCCATAAGCGCCCTTTGCGTGCGATCCATCGCCTCAAACAGCGCTGCCTCCGCCGAAAGCTCCGCGTTTTTCTGCACAAAAGGCTCATGGCTCACGTAATGGGCCAGCTTCAGCTTTTTTCCAAGCGCCTCCCCGGCTGCCGCATAGGGCTCCAGGCCGCTTCCCGCCAGCACCACGGCGCCATCCGCGGCGCATTCCAGCACATCGCCGGGATGTAGCGTGAGCCCCGTAAGGGTGGGCACATCGCCGCCCCGCACGGCAAAGGGAAACGGCAGCAGCAGCGCGTCCGCACCGGCAATATCCGCCAGCTTCTCATCCCCGGCGTTTAAGCCCAGGGTACGTACCTCGTAACCCTCCCCGGCAAGCATAGGGGCCATCAGCAGCGCCCGACGGTCGCCTCCTACCACCAAAATGTTTCGAATCAAAAAACCGCCTCCCGCTTGATGCATGATACTGCATCCTATGCGGAAGGCGGGCGGGCGTGCGGGCGGCTTACAGCGCGTGCACGATGCAATCCGTAAGGGTTTGCGCTTCGCCGCAGAGCGTAAGCTTCAGCGGCTCGCCGCTAAGCAGCGTTACCCGGACCTCGCCCTTTGCAACGCTTACGCGGATGACGCGATTGCGGTAATGGAACTGGAACGCATACCCCTGCCATGCGTCCGGCAGGAAGGGGTTCAGGCTAAGACCGTCCGTGGTACGCATGCCCGCAAAGCCATGCGCTATGGCCAGCCAGCTGCCAGCCATGCTGGTAATGTGCAGGCCGTCCACAGTATCGTTATTGATATTGTCCAAATCAAGCCTTGCAGTGCGCTGGTACATTTCCGCCGCCTTGTCACGGTATCCAAGCTGCGCTGCCAAAATGCTGTGCACGCAGGGCGACAGGCTGCTTTCGTGCACGGTCATGGGCTCGTAAAAATCAAAGTTGCGGCGGATGGTTTCCGTGTCGTAAAGATGATTGAGGAAATACAGGCCCTGCAACACATCCGCCTGCTTGATAAAGCAGCTGCGCAGGATGCGATCCCACGACCAGTGCTGGTTGATGGGGCGCTCGCTGGCCGGAAGGGCGCTTGCGGGCATCAGCTCCTTATCCAGGAAGGTGTCGTGCTGCACAAAGATGCCCAGCGCCTCATCCTCGGGATAATACATGTTCTGCATCACATCCAGCATGTGCTTGAGCTCGTCCTCGGTGATGCCCAGCGCCTCGCGCCGCTCCTTAGAAGCTCTTTGCGCCTGCGTTACAAACAGCCCGATGCTCCAGGCCGCAATGCGGTTGGTGTACCAGTTGTTATTGACGTTGTTCTCGTATTCGTTGGGGCCGGTCACGCCATGGATCATGTACTTGCCCTGACGCTTGGAGAAATGCACGCGATCCGTATAGAAACGGGCGATGCCGCACAGCACGTCCAGCCCCTCGTGAATCATGTAGTCATAATCGCCCGTGTAGGTGGCATAGTTAAAAATGGCATGTGCAATCGCGCCGTTGCGGTGGATTTCCTCAAAGGTGATCTCCCACTCGTTATGGCATTCGATGCCTGTAAACGTAACCATCGGATAGAGCGCGCCCTTCAGGCCCTGCTGCCGCGCGTTTTCATACGCGCCGTCCAGTTGCAGCCAGCGGTATAAAAGCAGCTGCTTGGCCACATCCTGGCCCGCGATGGCCATGTATACCGGCAGGCAATACGCCTCGGTATCCCAATAGGTTGCGCCGCCATACTTCTCGCCCGTAAAGCCCTTGGGCCCAATGTTCAGGCGCGCGTCGTCCCCGGAATAGGTGCTCAAAAGCTGGAACAGGTTAAACCGGATACCCTGCTGCGCCGCGTCGTCGCCGTCAATCGTTACGTCACACCCCGCCCAGCGTTCCTTCCACGCGGCCACGTGGCTGGCGCGCAACTCGTCATAGCCAAGCTCACGCGCGCGTGCCGCCGCCTTGAGCGACATGGTGGTAAGTACGTTTTCCTCGTAATCGCGGCTGGTAAAGCACAGCACGTACTTTTCCAGGGAGGCGGTTTCGCCCGCCTTCACATCGCCCGCGTAGCAGGTTTCCACATAGCCGCTGTCCAAATGACGGCCTTCCATCTCCAGGCCGTCGGCCCAGCAACTCATGGCGGCGCTCACGGCAAAGCGCGGCGCGCTAAAGGGATTCTCCTTGGTTTTGGTAAGCAGGGCCAGCGCGTCCTCGCTCTCCTCCTCCAAAAGCATGTCCCAGAAGGTTTCGTCATAATTGCTGTCCAGATTGCGCACGTTCGCGTCCAGGTAGGGCTTCATCACCACATGCGCGTCAAACTCCGGCGTAACGGAATACTGAATCGCCAAAAGCTCCTTTTGCGCCAGCGATACGAAGCGCTCGGCCCTTACATGCAGGTTTCCCTGCTCCGTGCGCAGCGTAAACCGGCGCGAGAACAGCCCCGCCTGCATATCCAGCTCGCGCGTAAAGTCCAGCACATCCGCCGTGTTCAGGTCAAGGGGCCTTCCATCCACCTCCACATGGATGCCGTTCATGCGCACGGCGTTGATGGCCTTGCCAAAATACTGGGGATATCCATTTTTCCACCAGCCCACGCGCGTTTTATCCGGGAACCACACACCCCCGATATAGGTGCCCAAATGGGTATCGCCGGAGTAATCCTCCTCAAAATTGCCACGCATGCCCATATATCCGTTTCCAGTGGAAGTCAGGCTTTCCGACAGGCGCATGTGCCGCTTATCCAACTCCCTCTCCACGACCTTCCAGGGATGAATTTCAAAGCCCATATCACCGGTCTCCTTTCACATGTGCAATCGTTTGTACTGTTTTTCCTATCCTACTGTATCTCCCAAAGATTGTCAAGAGTCAACTTTCCTTTCTTCGCGTTTTTCAAGCCATATCAGCGGCCCGAAAACCAGTAT
>JALEIQ010000046.1 GCA_022769795.1 Clostridiales bacterium | reverse complement strand
CGACCTCCAGCGTGACAGGCTGGCATTCTAACCAACTGAACTACCGGGCCGTATGCTGGTGGGCCTTCAGGGACTTGAACCCCGGACCAACCGGTTATGAGCCGGCCGCTCTAACCAACTGAGCTAAAGGCCCATAGCCATTTCGTAGAAAAAATGGTGACTCCTAGGGGATTCGAACCCCTGTAGCCGCCGTGAAAGGGCGGTGTCTTAACCACTTGACCAAGGAGCCACGCTTCGGTGCTGCGTTTTCTGGTCGGGGTGAAGGGATTCGAACCCCCGGCCCCATGCTCCCAAAGCACGTGCGCTACCAGACTGCGCTACACCCCGTCAATCAACCCGCACAAGCGACGTTGATTATTCTACTCATTTTGCCCTGGATTGTCAACCCCTCCGGCAAAAAAATTTGAAAATAATTATCGCTTCCTATTTAAGATGGCTGAATCTGCTTTTTAGCTTCACGGCTAGCTTCCCGGGGTGAAAGTCCGCAAAGCGGCTTTTGCATGTAGCCCGGCATTTGTAAAATGTAGGAAAGCATCCGTCAAAACATACGCAAGCGCATTGAAGTTCGTAAATCGCTATGCTATACTATGAAATATCTGTAAAATGTTTGGAGTGAATCGCTTGAGCTGTCAGCAGGTTCTGTCGCGGCTGTGGAGGGAAAAGATCACAAGGCCTGTCCGCGTCGCGTTTTTTTCCAGCTTCATCGTAGGGCTGTTGACCTATCTATTTGCTATGACGAATATCCTCTTTTTAACTGGGGATGCGCTCAATAACGTCTATTTTGATGGAAACCTGATTTGGCTTGGGCGTTGGAGCAGCCAATGGCTCTCCTCGCTGAGTACCAATTATACGATGCCGTATGTGAATGGCATGATTATGCTTATGAGCATCGCGGGGCTCAGCGCGTTGCTGGTGGCGGTGTTTGAAATCAAATCCTCCCTGCTGGCCCTGATGAGCGCGGGCGTGCTGACCTGTTTTCCCACAGTGAGTAAAACGCTGGGCTTTCTGCATAATGCGGACGCCTATCTGCTGGCGGTTATGGGCCTGTTTGTGTTGGAACGCTGCTGCTGGGGATTTGTGCCTGCCGTTTTGCTGATTGCGATAGGGACGGGCACCTATCAGGCATGCGCGACGCTTGTAATCGGTATGATGTTTGTGCGGGGCGTTCAGCTGACGGTATGCTCTGAGCAAAACGCGCGGGCTCTTGCGCGGCGCGCGCTGCGGTATGCGCTGTGCATAGCGGCGGCGTTGGCGCTGTATTACGGCATGGCGCTGTGGTTCTCACAGCGCACGGGACTGGAAATTGGCGAATATCAATCCGTTGAGGCGGCGGCGTCCGTGGATACGCTGCGGCTGCTGCCCGGCAATTTTGTGCAGTGCTACCGCGATTTCTGGCAGGCGTTTACCGTGCTTTCCGAACTGCCGGAATATCAGGCGAGCGGCTGGCCGCCCGTTGTGTTTGGCGCGCTTTCGGTGCTGATGTGCTTTGTGGTGTTTGGGGTGAAGCAGGGCGGAAAATGGGGCAGGCTGGAGCTGCTGTGCCTGCTTTGGGCGCTGGCGCCCTTCCTTTTGTGCTCTATTCGCGCCTTCAACCCGGATAAGGTGTATGCGTTAATGACATACAGCGTGTCAGGCCTGTATCTGCTGGGAATGGTGATGCTGGACGAGCTGCCCGGCGTGTTGGAGCGCCTCAAGGGTAAGCGGAC
The DNA here is from genome assembly GCA_022769795.1 of Clostridiales bacterium. Lineage (GTDB taxonomy): Bacteria > Bacillota > Clostridia > Christensenellales > Aristaeellaceae > Limiplasma. Next base: position 3,409 of record JALEIQ010000046.1, on the reverse strand, counting down.
GGTCGCCGTTTTCCTCAGCGGCGCGAGCTGGGTTATGCTGGCCTGCACGGTTGTGTGCCTGTTCCATTGGACGGTCAGCGCCAATCTTGAGTTTTACCTTGCCAGAATGGACTATGAAAACATGTATGCGCAGTGCTCGGCCTATCTGGCGCGCGCGGAGAGCAGCGAGGATTATGTGCAGGGCATGCCCATTGTGGTGATTGGCGAGAGCGGATATAACTCTGGCCGCGCCCCAACGGCGATGTATCAAAGCAAATTTTACTATTCCTTTATGAACTACTGCCTGCGGGTGGATATGCCCATGGGCGTCGCGAACGACGTGCGCGATCAGGCCAGGGCCCTTGCGGACACGGAGGACTTTCTGCTTATGCCGTGCTACCCGGAGGAAGGCTGCGTGCAGGCCATCGGAGATTACATGGTTGTAAAGCTGGGAGAGGTTGTGTATTGATAAGCGCATGGCGCATCGTGTGTCGGGCCGTTGGCAAAGAAACGCCAGCGGCCTTTTGCTTTCATGCTGGCGGAACGGGCAAAAAGTTTTGGTTTTTTATCAAAAAAGAAGATTTGATGTTGACAAACGAAACTTTAGGTTTTAAAATAAAACAAAATTATGGTGTTGAAATAAAACCTTTGTGAGGTGCGCCATGATAGAGGAACGCAGGGCAAAGATCGTTGAAACGGTAAACCGGCTGGGAACCGCCAGCTTTTCCACGCTGATGGAGATGTTCCCCGAGGTTTCTGAAATGACGCTGCGCAAAGACCTCAAGAGCCTGGACGGCGAGCGCAGGCTGGTGCGCATCCATGGGGGAGCGCGCTCTTTGGATACGATTTATGGCTCGGATATGTCCCTGGAGCAGCGCCTGGGGCAGAACATTGAAAAGAAGCAGCAGATTGCCAGCAAGGCAAGCGCCTTGATTGAGGAAAACGCCGCCATTTTCCTGGATTCCGGGTCAACGATGGTCGCCTTGGCGCGGTGCTTTCCCGATATTCCCTGCACCATCTTTACCGGCGGCCTGTGCTGCGCAAACGAGCTGAGCCATCTTAGGCAGGCGGAGATTTATATGTTTGGCGGCAGGCTGAACAAGGCCAGCCTGAGCGTGAGGGATTCGCGCCTGACGCGCGATATGGAAAATATCTATTTTGATATTGCGTTTATCGCGGTCAACGGCTTCAGCACCGAAAACGGGTTTGGCTGCAATAAGGCCGACCGGTGGGAGATGGAGCAGACGGTTATCCGCCGGTGCGCCAGAACGGTGGTGCTGATGGACTCCACCAAGGTGGGAAAAATCAGGACGTTTTCCATCTGCATGCCGGAGCAGATTGACACGCTGGTTTCGGACGACGGCCTCAGCGAGGAAACGCGCTCCTATTTGGAGCAGCGCGGGGTTGAGGTGCTGTAATTGTGTTTTGGGCCGTGGAATAGCGGCCTGAAAATAAAAAAGTGGAGGAAACATACCATGAAAACTTGTCGCAAATGGTTTGCACTCGTGCTGTCGCTGGTGATGGCGCTGTCGATGACGGCGTCCGCGCTGGCGGAGGGAACCCAGGGGCTTGCCTTCTGGCACACGCTGGAGGAAATGTACCGCGAAGATTTCCAAAAGCTGGTTGACCAGTATGTCGCGGATAGCGGCGAGCAGGTTTCCGTTGAGTACCAGGGCCGCGTAGCGGAGATTCTGCAAAAGGTTCTGGCCGCTAACATCACCGGCGGCGAGGAGCTGCCGGCTGTGTTCCCCGTGCACTCTTCCGAGATTAAGAACCTGGCGCGCGACGGCGTTATTGAGAACCTGGACAGCTATATCGCCAAGTACGGCACGGATCTTACCAATATGAACATGCGCGACGTATATACCTACGAGGGAAGCCAGTACGGCCTGACTTGGACGATTACGGGCATCAGCGTGTTCTATAACAAGACCATGGCCCAGGACGAAGGCATCACCTTCCCCACGAAGTGGGAGGAGATGGACGCCTTCCTGCGCAAGGCCACCATTAAGAACGAGGACGGCACCACCAAGCGCTATGCGATGTGGATTCCCGGCTGGGATTCCTACTACTTCACCTGGCTGTTCTGGAACTTCGGCGTTGTGATTATCGACGACGAGGGCAATACCCAGATCAACACCGAGAAGGCTGTTGAAATTGTGAAGCAGGTCAAGGCGTGGGTTGACGAGGGCCTGGTTATGTGGGGTTACGGCTCCAACGGTTCCTCCAACATGCGCTCCATGTTCTGGGATGGCGGCGTGTTCGCGATCCTGCATACGTCCTCTCAGTACCAGAACCATCTGGACAACATGAAGGCCAAGGGCTATGAGCTGGGCGTGGCGATGCCGCCTGCCGGCGACACCCTGAACACCACCGAGGTATTTGGCATGGCTCTGTGCATTCCCGCGAAGCTGGACGAAAGCAAGAAGGACGCGGCGTACCGCCTGCTCGCCTACCTCACCAGCAGCGATGTGGACCGTGAGATGGCCTCCTTTACGGGCTTCCTGGCGAACTATTCCGACGCTATGCAGACCGAGGCCGGCCAGGCCTGGCTGGCGGAGAACCCGGAAATGGCCAACATGTACGATCACATCACGGAGATGACCTGCGCGGTTCAGGTGCCCTGCTATAACGCGATTACCGACGTTATGGAGGACGGCCTGGCGCTGATCTTCCTTGAGAACGCGGATATTCAGGCGCAGCTGGACGAAATGGCGGATGAAATCATCGGCCTGTACGAGGATGCGCAATAATTCGGAAACATAACAAAAGCGGGGGCGCGCCAATGCTGCCGCCCCCGCTTTGCCACTCACGCCAAACCCAGCACTGAAAGGGGGATGCAGCATGGCCATGACGTACAAGCGCGGCGTTAGAAAAAGCAGGAAGCGCCTGTTTGATTTTGCTTGCACCGTGCCAGCTCTGATCTTCTTTGTTCTGTTCACCTACTATCCCATTGTGGAACTGTTTCGCATCAGCCTGACGGACTGGAACCTGTCGCGGGCGACATATTCCTACGTGGGGCTGAAGAATTACCAATGGCTGTTTGCCGGAAGGGGCCTGAAGCCTTTCCTGTCCTCTCTGCAGATTACCGCGCTGTATACCCTGGGAGAGGTGCTGATGGCGCTGGTGGGCGGCTTGCTGCTCGCGCTGCTGTTTGACCGGATGACCGGCTGGTTCAGCGCGATGCGCGTGGCGGTTGTTATGCCCAAATACATTTTGGTTTCATCCACCGCTCTGGTTTTTATGTGGCTGTATAACGATCTATACGGCGTATTCAACTACGGCCTTTCGCTGCTGGGCATCAGCGGCGTGAACTGGCTGGGCAGCCGGGATACCGCGCTGCTTTCCCTGATTCTGTTCAGCGGCTGGCGCACCATGGGCTATGCGATGCTGATCTATCTTTCGGCCATCAAGGGCATCAGCGGCCAGT